>JAKBYW010000384.1:0-3112 GCA_021840275.1 Chloroflexota bacterium
CGGACGGCGGTGTAGATGTCCAGGCTGAGCTGGAGGAGACTCAGCGGGCATTGCGTGAGATCAAATTGATGATCGAGCAGAGTCAGGTGGAACTTACCAAGTTGACTCAACGAAATGCAGCCATCACGACCCACCTTCAGCAGGTGCAAACGCTGATCGGTCAGTCTTCGCCGGAAGAAATCCGCATGGTCTACGACTCAGCCCTGGACGCGCAACAACGCCTGTTCGTGATGCGCGGCCAGTTGGAAAAATTGCAGAGTGAAAAAATCTATCTGGAAAAATATAAGACCATATTGGAGCGTCCGAGCGCTTCTATTCCCGGACCTATGAGCGGGGAAGCCGCTTCGGGCGGCGCGAAAAGCCCTTTTGCCGGGATCGAGATGATCGTCAACGCGCAGGAAGCGGAACGCCAGCGGCTTTCACGTCAAATGCACGACGGCCCGGCGCAGGCAATGTCCAATTTTATTTTGCAGACGGAAATCGCCATGCGTCTGCTCGACGTTGATCCGGCGCAGGCCAAGGAGGAATTGGGCAATCTGAAGACTTCGGCCATGGGGACATTCCAGAAAGTCCGCAATTTTATTTTTGAATTGCGCCCGATGATGCTGGATGATCTTGGGCTGGTTCCGACCATTCGGAAGTATGTGGATGCCTATAAGGAGCAAACCAGCCTGGATGTCAACCTGACAATAACTGGCAATGAGCGCAGGCTCGAACCTTATTTGGAAGTGATGATCTTCCGCGCCGTTCAGGAGTTGATGGGTAATGCGGCTCGTCACAGCCAGGCTACCACCTTGAAAATCACTTTGGATATGGGCAGCGACTTGGTGCGTGTAAGCGTGGACGATAACGGCAAGGGCTTTGATCCGGAAGTTGTGCACGGAGCCGGCAGCTTGGGTTTGAAGCTTATCCGCGAACGTGCTGAAATGCTGGGCGGCTCTTTTGATGTTGACACTGCGATGGGGAAGGGCGCGCGCATTGTGTTTTCCATCCCCGCTCACGCGTAAATGGTTTTGCGAAAAAATATCGGGGGCTGTCTAAAAAGGATGTAAAAATTAGGGATGACCACCATATTTGGTCATCGTCCATTTTGTTTCACTCTAAATGCGGGGCGCCGGACGAGTTGCATCTGACTTTTTAGACAACCCCATCGTGTATTGGATGCGCGACATCACATCTTCGCCGTACACAATTTGCGGATTCATTTCTGATTCTGCCGCGAGGATTTCGCCGTTCTCAAGATTGCATAAATAAAGCGCGATGGTTGTCGAGCCGATGTCCACCGCCGCGCCAAAAAGATTTTCAGAGTAGCCCGGTTCCACGCGGACAACTTCCTTATCCTGCCAAACAGAAACCGTCACCCGCCATTTTGCGTCGCGCAAAGTTGTGGCGAGCGTTTGCAGGCAGGCGTAATCAATCGTCAAATCTTTGGCGCGCGGCAAATTAGATTCGCCTTGTCGCACGAGTCCGATTGAGGTGGCGAGTCCGTTGGCTAGTCTTTCCCAATCCGCTTTCGGGTTGGAAAGAGTCGGCGGCATCAGTTCGACCAGATATTTTCGGAAGGAAGGCTTGATCTCAATCACGCGCTCGGTCGCTGATTTGCGGACGATCTGTTTATTTCCCAAACTTTCTTCCGGAATGTTGATCAGCAGATCGCCGCGTACTTTGGCCTGGCATGAAAGGCGCACCTGCCCGACTTCCCATCCATTTTTTGCCAGCATTTTAGGATGCCGTGAAAAAAAGTATGCCGCTTCCTCCGGCGAAACCGGCGATAAATTCTTGCGCTTGGATGTGATGCCGTAACGCTCGAACGTGCCTTCTTCAATCAGTATTTTACACTTGCCGCAGGTGGCGTTTTTCGCGCAAATGGACTTGATGTCAACGCCAAGTTCACACGATGCCGCGCGCAGACTCGTTCCCTCCGCTACTTCGCCGCGCCGCCCGGAGGGTTGCAAGATGACAGTATATTTATTTGCCATTTCTCAAGAATCTTAACGCGCTTTCAGCGAGGACCGCCGTCCCGATTGGCAAAGCTCTTTCGTCTAGATCGAGGCGTGGATGGTGAAGGTAGCGCTCGTCGCCTTCGATGAGTGTTCCGAGCGTAAACATCGCACCGGGAACCATCTGCGAGAACGCGCCGAAATCCTCCGCGCCTAAAGTTCTTAGCGGAGGCAGAACGTGATCTCTGCCAAGCAAGTCAACGGCCGCGGCCTCGATCAGATTTGCCGCGTCAGTGTGATTCATCATTGGCGGTGCGCCGATTTCAAATTTCAGTTCATAACTGCCGCCGAGAACATTTGATAATTCAAAAGCGCGCGTGATCTCTTCGTGGATTTTCTTCTGGGCCTTCATTTCGGTGTATCGAAGTGTGCCGGAAATATCCACGTGCGCAGGGATGACATTTTGTGTGAAGCCGCCATTCAATGTGCCAACGCTGATAACAGCTGGATGGAATGGATCGATCCGCCGCGAGATGATGGCGTTCAATGCCATCATGACATGCGATGTGATGTAGAACGGATCAATGGCTTCGTGTGGCATCGCGCCGTGTCCGCCTTTGCCGAAGATGCGACCGTACCATGAGTCAGCGCCGCCGGACGATGGCCCGTCGCCGATGCGAATCGTTCCGACCGGCGTGGCGGGATCGACGTGCAACGCGAGCACCATGTTCACGCCCTCCATCGCGCCGTCTTCGATCATGCGCGGAGCGCCGCTGATGCCTTCTTCATCGCCCGCTTCTTCCGAAGGCTGGAACAACAAACGCACCTTGCCGGGGAATTTTTCCTTGACAAGCAGGGTTGCCACGCCCAGCAGCATCGCGGTGTGGCTGTCATGTCCGCAGGCGTGCATCGTGCCATCATTTTGCGATTTATACGGAACATCATTTGCTTCAAGGATTGGCAATGCGTCCATGTCGGCGCGGATGGCGATGCAAGGACCGCCCTCGCTACCGAGGTCCGCGACTACGCCGGTCTTTCCAACGTTGCGGCGGACGCGGTACCCAAGCTTTTCCAACTCTTCGGCTACTTTTCCCGACGTGCGAATTTCTTTGAATCCCAATTCGGGATGTGTGTGGAAGTCGCGCCGCCATTCGATGATATCTTCCTGAATA
>JAKBYW010000385.1:0-3098 GCA_021840275.1 Chloroflexota bacterium
TGGCATTCGCAACATCCTTTGCATTTCAGGTGACAGCATGAAAATGGCGCCCCCGCCGCGCGGCCGCATGGACGTGATCGACATTGACTCGATCCAGATGCTGTGGATCATGCGCCGTATGCGCGATGAAGGCAAATATATGGACGGGCGCGAGATCAAGACACCGCCCAAATATTTCCTCGGCGCGGCGGCTTCACCCTTTGCCAGCGAGCCGAAGTTCCAGGCCCTGCGCGAACATAAGAAGGTCAATGCCGGAGCGCAGTTCTTCCAGACCAACCTGGTCTATGACATCGGCCACATGGAAATCTGGCTGAACGAACTGACAAAGCGAAACATTCTTGATAAAGTCTATATTCTGATCGGCGTCACACCGCTCAAGACCTTCAAGATGGCGAAGTTCATGAACGACGAAGTGCCGGGCGTCTTTGTCCCGGATTCGATCATGAAACGCATGGAAGCCGCGGAGAAAGCAGGCAACGCGCAGGAAGAAGGCGTGAGGATCGCGCTCGAACTGATCGAGAAGATCAAAAAATTCGAAGGTCAAGGTGTGAACGGACTGCACATCATGGCCGTTGGCTGGGAAGAGATCGTTCCGCGCATCGTCACGGAAGCGAACGTTCTGCCGAAAGACTTTGTCGCTCCGCAGTCACAAGACCAAAAAATTCCCGCCTGACACCTGACACCTGGAATATGACACTGAATTGGGAGGGCACATGTTTCCTGAACAAATCAAAAATTTCCGCGAAATGGTCACACTCAAAGATGGCGCATATATCTTGTTGCGCCCCATGATCCCGGACGACGAACAGAGGCTGATGGATTTCTATTCTGCCGTCAGCGATGATGACATGCGTTATTTCCGTCACTACGTCAAAGACCCGGCGCTCATCCGGGATTGGTGTCAGCATCTCGATTACAGCACGGTGCTGCCCATCCTGGCCCTGGCTAAAGACCGCGTGGTCGGAAGCGCTACCCTGCATTTTTGCGAGGGGCCGAAACGTCACATCGGAGAAGTCCGCTTGTTCCTGTCCAAGGATTACCGCAAGCGCGGTCTTGGCATGAAGATATTGCGCGTTCTGATGGATCTGGCCCGTAAGCAAGGATTGTTTATCCTGATGGCCGAAATCGTTGCTGACGAAACAAAAGTGGTCAAGGCCTTCGAAACATTGGGCTTCAAAACGCAGGCCAATCTGGACGATTACTTCATGTTTCCTGATGGAGAGTCGCGCGACGTTGTCCTTGTGACCATACCGCTGCGTCCGAAAACGGACGAGTTCTAATTGTGTCCCTGCGCCGCATTATCAAACAAGCCACCGGGCAGGATGCTTACGCCTGTCAGGTATGTCTGGATTGCGATATCCAGCATTCAGAGGAAATGGATATCCCCTTGGCAAGCTTGATTCAACTGGTGCTGCTGGACGACGACGAAGCGCTTCAATGCCGGACCCTTTGGTCTGATTCTGTTTTAGAGGCCTCGCGCTGCGCCTGCAAGCGCGGCCTCAACCTTCACGCCGTCATGCTTGCCTTGCGGGAAGAATCAATTCGCAGAATGGGTTAGCAAAACTATTCGCGCAGACCGCCGCCCAAACAGTAATTTCTATCAAAGTATGAAAGAAGGAAACTATGAATATTGATGAACTGCTTGCAAAAGCCAAAAAACCCTCGGCAGACGCGATGAAGCTTCATCCATTCTATCGAGGGAAAATCGAAACGGTACTCAAATGCACCGTGCACAGTTTCAACGATTTCGCCATCTGGTACACGCCAGGCGTGGCCGCGCCATGCAAGGCAATCCAGGCGGATCCTGAACTGGTCTATGAATATACAAACAAATGGAACACTGTCATCGTCGTCAGCGATGGGACGCGCGTCCTGGGTCTCGGCGACATCGGACCCAAAGCCGGTCTGCCTGTAATGGAGGGAAAGGCATTGCTTTACAAATATCTGGGCGGCGTGGACGGCGTCCCGATCATGCTCGATACCAAAGACCCGGACGCCATCATCAACACCGTGTTGATGTTGCAACCCGGTTTCGGTGGCGTCAATCTCGAAGACATTTCCCAGCCAAAATGCTTCTACATTCTGGATACTTTGCGCGAGAAGGCGGATATTCCCGTCTGGCACGATGACCAGCAGGGTACAGCCACAGTCACACTGGCGGGATTGATCAACGCGGTGAAAGTCGTTGGCAAGAAGATGAGCGAAGTCAGGATCGCCTTCATTGGGACAGGCGCCTCCAACGTGGCTTGCTCGCGTCTGATCTTCGGCTGGGGCGCGGACCCGTCCAAGTGCTTCATGGTTGACACGAAAGGTATTCTCGGCAAACATCGCAAAGACCTCGAAATGCGCAAGGCCGAGTACAAGGACAAATGGAAGCTATGCAACATCACGAACGCCGAGAAACGTGCAGGCGGCATCCCTGAAGCGATGAAAGGTGTGGATGTTGTGATCGCCCTCTCCAAATCCGGGCCGGGGGTCATTTTGCCGGAATGGATTAAGACGATGGCGAAAGACGCGGTTGTCTTCGCTTGTGCCAACCCGGTTCCCGAGATTTGGCCCTGGGAGGCGAAAGAAGCGGGCGCGGCTGTCGTCGCAACCGGCCGCTCGGATTTCCCGAACCAGGTCAACAATTCGCTGGGCTTTCCAGGAATTTTCCGCGGCACGTTGGACGTCCGCGCGCGAACGATCTCGGATGAGATGTGTTTCGCCGCGGCGCGGGCCCTCTCAGATCATGTCGGCGACAAACTCGATGCCGAACATATCTTGCCCAACATGGATGACTGGGAGGTTTTCCCGCGCGAAGCGGCCGCGGTTGCCATGAAAGCGGAGGAAGAGGGGCTGGCGCGTATCCATGTAACATACGAGCAGGAATTCGAGACCGCCACGCGCATTATCAAACGCTCGCGTCATCTGACCCAAATGATGATGGAAAACGGTTTCATCCCCGAACCACCCGAAGGCGGCGACGAAACGCAGATTGATACCGAAACGATCAAGTCTGCTTATTGATGGAGAAAGGAGAGCACGATGTACGATCTAATCATCATTGGGGGCGGCCCTGCTGGATTAACCGCGGCGGTTTATGCCATCCGCAAACG
>JAKBYW010000386.1:0-3080 GCA_021840275.1 Chloroflexota bacterium
ATGGATCTTCTCAAAAAGATGGAGGACCCGCTTTATTGAAAAGACGCCATCAAATTATAGATGAAAAAACAAGAACTCCGAGATTTTGCGAAGCATCTCGGAGTTCGACTGTTATTCCACTCGTCCATCCCAGCTTGACCAGGATCGTCCGTCTCGGCCCAATAATTTATCCGCTTCGGCTGGACCCCAGGTGCCAGATTCATATTCGGGCAGGGGCTGTTTCTGTTTATCCCAGGTTTCTATAATGGGATCGATCAATCCCCAGGCGGTTTCCACTTCGTCGGCGCGAGTGAACAGGGAGGCGTCATCTGTCAAAGCATCCAGTAAGAGACGTTCATAAGATTCGGGAATGGCTGTTTTGCCGAAAGAGTCTGCGTAGTGAAATTCCATGTCCACCGAGCGCATGTCCGCGGCCGTATCTGGAACCTTGGCTTCGAATCGCCAGTGGATGCCTTCGTCTGGTTGAAGATAAAGCACCAGCATGTTTGGCGTTATCTTTCCGCGCGCGGTGGGGAAGAGCAGGTGCGGCGGTTCCTTGAACTCAATCGTGATCTGCGAGAGTTTTTGGGCCAGCCGCTTGCCGGAGCGCAGATAGAACGGAACGCCCTGCCAGCGCCAGTTGTCGATTTGCAAACGGAGCGCGGCATAAGTCGGCGTGGTCGATTCGGCTTTGACGCCTTCCTCGACGCGATAACCTTTATATTGCGCCAGCACAGTATTGTTAATGACGTTCTCTTTTTTGATCGGTTGGATGGAATTCAACACTTTGACCTTTTCGTTACGCAAGGCGTTCGCTTCAAACGAAGAGGGCGGCTCCATAGCAACCAGTGAGACCAGTTGCAGCAGGTGGTTTTGAAGCATGTCGCGCACCACGCCGACGGTGTCATAGTAACCGGCGCGGTGTTCCACGCCGACCTGTTCCGCGACGGTGATCTCGACATGGTCAATGTAGTTGCGATTCCAGAGCGGCTCGAAAATGGTATTCGCAAAGCGCGTGACTAAAATATTCTGAACGGTTTCCTTGCCGAGATAATGATCGATGCGATAAATTTGATTCTCATTCAGTACTTTATGGATTTGCTGGTTCAAGCTGTGCGCAGAGACCGCGTCCACGCCGAACGGTTTTTCGATAACCACGCGCCGCCAATTGCCATTTTCGTGCAATTGATCGGTCAGACCCAGCAGGTCGATGATGTTGGGGAAGATCCCGGGCGGCGTTGCCATGTAATACATGCGATTGCCGGAACCGTTTTCCCATTTGCTCATGAAATCGCTCAACTTTTTGAAATCGGCCAGGTCGGTGTAACGGCCTTGTTGGTAAGCAAGATTGCGAGCGAAGCTCGTCCATTCTTCATCGGTATAAGAGAACGATGCAAATTGTTTCATTCCCTCGGCGAGATGTAAACGGAACTGGTCATCAGTGAAGGCCGTATTGCCATATCCGACCACACGGAATTGTTTTGGCACACGTCCCTTGCGGAACATGCTGAACAGGGACGGTACGAGTTTGCGCTGGGTTAAGTCGCCGGATGCGCCGAAGATGACGATTGAAGTTGGTAAATTATTGTTCATATAGTATCCAATAGCGGCACGGTTATTGACCGTCAAACTTTGGGGTTAGTCGCTTTTCTTTATGGCATGTCCGCCAAATTGATTACGCAGAGCGGCGAGCATGCGAGCGGTATAGTTCTCATCATCACGGCTGGCGAGACGCATTTGAAGAGCCAGCGTAATCACGGGGGCAGGAATGTCCAGATCGATAGCCTCAGCGACCGTCCAACGGCCCTCGCCGGAATCGGCGACCCAGGGTTTGATGTCTGAAAGCGTCGGGTCTTCTTTGAGGGCGTCGGCGGCCAAATCCAATAGCCAGGAACGGATCACACTTCCAAAACGCCAGATCTCCGAAACGTTATGCAGATCCAGTTCGAATTCTTTCTTTGATCTCAAAATGCTAAAGCCCTCGGCGTAAGCCTGCATCATGCCATACTCGATGCCGTTATGAATCATCTTGACGTAATGACCTGAACCATGCGGACCGACGCGTCCCCAGCCCTGATCCTTGCCGGGTGCAAGCGTTTCGAAGATCGGGCGTATCTTTTCCACGATGTGGACTTCGCCGCCAATCATCATGCTGTAACCTTCGCTGAGGCCCCAGATGCCGCCGCTTGTGCCGCAATCGAGAAAATGGATTCCTTTTTCCTTTAGCAATTCGGCGTGACGGATCGAGTCTTTGTAATTGGAATTGCCGCCGTCAATGACGGTATCGCCTTTTTCGAGCAGGCTAGATAATTTTTCAATCGTTTCGTCGGTGGCTTGACCAGCTGGGACCATGACCCAGACAGCGCGCGGCGCTTTGAGCATTTTGACGGTTTGCTCCAGCGAATGAGCGCCTTCTGCGCCCGCTTCGACAGCCGCCTGGATTGATTCCTTACTGTGGGCGAATCCAACCACGCGATGTCCGCCGCGTACCAGGCGCGTGGCCATGTTCAAACCCATCTTGCCCAAACCAATCATTGCGAGTTCCATAACTCTCTACCTCCAAGATATTTATATTATTGCTCAAGCCGCCGTCCTCGGCGGCGAGACGCCGCCAAGAGCGTAAACTTGTAAAGCAAATTAACTTGAACAGGAGCAATATTTTATAAATTTCACTTTCATGATTCTTTTTTAGGCAGCCTGCCTGCTGCATCTTCATCCACCATCCAGATCAACTCGCCATCTTTTGGACCAATACGTTGTGCAGGCAATTGTTTTGGGTCGCGTTCTTTGCTGAGTACGCGACCCAACGTTTCGGCTTTGTTTTCTCCGGTTACCATGAAAAGAATTGTTCTTGCGGAGTTCAACACCAGCGGAGTCATCGTCACGCGGTTGGCGGGACGGTCTTGATAATGCCTGGTGACGGCCAGCACCGGTTCGGTCACATGGATGGGTGAGCCAGGGAAGAGGGAAGCAGTGTGTCCGTCTTCGCCCATGCCGAGCAGCACAAGGTCAAAACGCGGCCAGTCGAGCGGAGGTTGGGCGAAGCGGCTCAAAGCGCTGGCGTAATCTTTTGACGCGGCGTCCGGCCCGAGGTCCGTGTT
>JAKBYW010000387.1:0-3079 GCA_021840275.1 Chloroflexota bacterium
ACGGATCAGGCATTGGGATCAACGGGCAGTTCAATAAAGATGGTAGTGCCTTTATCTAGCACAGACTCTGCCCAAATCTTACCATGATGCGCCAATATTATCTGCTTGCAAATATAAAGCCCAAGCCCGGTGCCAGTGACCGAGCCCTCGCCGGGGACGCGATAAAAGCGCTCAAAAATAAACGGGATGAAATCTTCTGGGATTCCAGGGCCGTGGTCGGCAAAACTGACGCGTAATTTTTTTTCGGTGCGCTTTAGTTTAATAGTCAGTGGGGCGCCGGGTGCATATTTCGTGGCATTGCTGAAGAGATTCTCGAAGACCTGTGAGAGACGAACGCTGTCGCCAAGAATGGGTGGCGCCGCATCAAATTCAATGTCGATTTCCAACTCGGGGTGGTGTGTGCGAACGCGCGTAGCAACATCACGCACGATCGCATCGAGACGCAAAGGTTGGAACTTGACCTGGAGCGTCTTGCTTTGCATGCGCGCCGATTCAAGCATGTTCTCGATCAAATGAGTTAAGCGGTCAGCCTCATCGTCAATAATGGCTAAAAACTCGCGCTGGGTTTTCTCGTCCCACTTGGTGTCTTCGCGCAGCAGGCTGGTGCTGTAGCCTTTAATAAAGCCGAGCGGCGTACGGAGTTCGTGTGAGATCGTGGAAACAAAATCATCCTGCAATCGCATTTGCTTCTGGATCGATTCAAGATCGGCGCGCGCCTCCTGCAAAGCCTTGCGTTCAAGCAAAGATGCAGTTGAGGCAGCAATCAGTGCCGCAAAATGTTGATGCGTTTCAGAATAGCGCGGACCGCCAAAGCGGATGAAAACCAGGGCGCCGTTCATTCGTTCAGCGATGTATAAAGGCAGGCCAAGCAGATAGGGCTGATCCAGACGGTCGGGATATGGACCGGGTTCGTGAGTAATTATTTTTCCCTGGGCGATGACGTCTTCCGCGATCCCCTCGCCCCAGCTGACGTCGGCTTCGGATGATTTACCACGTCCAACCGCGCGGGCATATATTACATCCAGGCCACTGGTCTGCGGGTCAAGCAAATAGACAGCCATGTTATCGTACAAAAAATCTTCGTGCAACGACGCGAACAGGTTACCGAGCGAGGCTTTCCAATCGGCCTTCTGATTCAAGGGGAATAAAATAGAATACAGATATTCTACGGTCTCAGGGTCTACCGGCATAAGTCAGGCCTGTCGTTTTTTTTGCTTTTCTTCCTCAACAGCCAGCAGAGGGAATTTGAAAGTTGTGCCTCTGCCCTCGACCGAATTCACATCCACTAAAGAGCCGTGTGCTTCAATGATCTGACGCACCAGCGAAAGCCCCAGACCAGTGCCGCCTGCTTTGCGCGTGGATGAGCCATCCAACTGATGGAACGGCTCAAAAATTTCCTTCAAACGATGCGCCGGAATACCAATGCCCGTATCTGTGACAGAGATCATCACCAGGTTGACGCCTTCTTCTTTCAGGCTAATGATGACGCGTCCGCCAGAGGGAGTGAATTTGACGGCATTGTCCAGAAGTTGATTCAATGCCCAACTGATCTTTTCCGGGTCACCCTGGACTCGCGGTATGTTCTCGTCCCCCACAACATGCACCTGCACCCCGCGCTCTTCGGCCTTTTGTAATGCTGTCTTGGCCGCCAGATTCGCAATGCGACGAATATCAAAAGATTCCTGCATCATGCTCATCTCGCCGCGCGAAGCCAGCGAGAACATGATCAGGTCTTCGATCATATTTTCAAGGCGAGTGGAAGCTTTTTGACTAACTTGTAAAGCATGGCGTTGTTCTTCGGTTAACGGACCCAGCGAATCCGTGACCATCAATTCAATATAGCCCTTAATGTGTGTCAACGGCGTGCGCAATTCATGCGAAATGTTGGCGACAAAGTTGGCTTTTATCTGGCTAAGTTCTGAAAGCCGTTCGAGCGCCTCCTGCAATTCCCCGGTGCGTTCCTGGACGCGTTGCTCGAGATTCCGGTTAGCGGCCTGCAACGCCGAGCGTAATTGGATGATCTGTTCGGTGACAGCCTCATCCAGCGTTGGACGGTCAAGCAGATTCAGATCCAAGAGGGCTTGACCGAGCAAATATGTTTTGCCTTGCGCCACCTGTTCCTGCTGATATGTCAGGGCTTTCTGTAGATCGATTTCGGTGATATGGTTGCCTCGAACAAGCGCTTCCCCCAATTTAGGCACAAGCATTTCAGGTGTTAGTTGTGGCTTTTGTTTTGCCATAAAACACTCCTTACGAACCCATCGCCAAAATTAAGACAGCGGCAACATCAACTTTCCAGCACCCACTCTCCACCCACCATTGTAGCTGAGGATTGAAAATCTTTCATATCGTCAGGATTGCAGGTAAACGGGTCATCCTCGATCACGATCAAGTCAGCCAGATAGCCCGGAGCAAGTCGTCCGAGACGATTCTCGGCGTAGGCCGCGTACGCCGCGCCAACGGTGAAACCTTGGAGGGCCTCTTGCACGGACAAACGCTGTTCAGGCCTCCAACCTTCCTTTGACGGCGACCCGTCTGCGCGTCGACGTGTGACCGCGGCGTACAGACCCCAAAACGGGTTCGGCGATTCTACCGGCGCATCCGACCCGAAGGTTAAATGCGCGCCCGCCTCCAGTTGAGTCCGCCAGGCATAGGAAAGCGCGGCGCGCCCGCCCCAATAATGATCGGCCATCAACATGTCCGACGTGGCATGGATGGGTTGCATCGAGGCAATCACATCCAGTTGCGCGAGGCGCGTCGCATCGTCGGGATGAAGCACCTGCACATGCTCGATGCGGTGACGCAAATGCGGCAGGCCTTTTTCTTTTTCATACGCGCGTAATTGCTGGTACGCGTTCAACACTTCATGATTGGCACGATCACCGATGGCGTGAACCGTCATGCCGAGTCCAACATCGGCGGCGCGGCGGCCAAACTCAAAAAGTTCCTCGCTGTCCATGTTGAGGATACCTTTATTTTCCGGCTCGCCCTCATACGGCTGGAACATGGCGGCCGTGCGCGGGCCAAGCGCGCCGTCCATAAAAGCCTTGACCGAGCCGATGCGAAGCCAGTCGTCGCC
>JAKBYW010000388.1:0-3065 GCA_021840275.1 Chloroflexota bacterium
GTTCCGGTTTTGTGCTGTTGACAAACGGACAATATGCCAACAATCTGGTGCCAACCGTGCTTCGGCTATTGGGCGAGAACGGCAACTAAAGCGGGATTTCAAGTAGAATATTTGTGCTATACTTTGCCCATGTCCTCTGTCATCCGAGCTTCTGAGATCGGTTCCTATCTTTATTGCCGCCGCGCTTGGTGGTATCGTAAGCAGGGCGTGGAATCCGAGGATCAGGCCGAACTCGCCAGCGGGACTGAACTCCATCGTCAGCACGGACGCCATGTCATCGCGGCAGGTCTTCTCCGGACTTTGGGTATGATCCTGTTGCTGGCGGCTTTCATTGTGCTGGTAACTTATCTCACCGATCTGCTTTTGAAATAGAGGAGACATGTCAATCTTGAATCGCATTGCTCATTTTCAAAATCGCCGTGACGAGGTGCCAAACCAGGAACTGGCGCATGACCTGGCGGCCCAAAAAGACAAAACCGGTATTCGCGAAATTGCCGAAAATCTTTGGAGCAAAGATAAAAACATTCAAGCCGATTGCATCAAAGTTTTGTACGAAGTCGGTTATATCGACCCGACCTTGATCGCCGATTACGCCGAAGATCTCATCAGGTTATTGAAAAATAAGAACAATCGACTCGTGTGGGGTGGGATGATCGCACTTGGGACTGTTGCTGAAATAAAAGCTGACATTATTTTTGAGCATCACGATGGACAATGGCGTGCTGGCTTTGGCACGTGCTGCGTCGAAGAATGAAAAATACAACAAATCCATTTTCCCATATTTGCTCGATCATCTAAAAACCTGTCGTCCAAAAGATGTGGCTCAGCATTCCGAAAAAACTCTGCCCGCCGTAAATTCATCGAACAAAAAACAATTTGTCAATACGCTTGAAAAACGGGCGGAGGATTTATCGGGTTCAGGTCTGGCGCGAGTGAAGAAGGTTATAAAAGAAGCTGACAGACGTTAACCAGTCAATGGATATTATGCTTTACCTTGCCCTCTTCTTACTCATCTTTGCCTTTATCTTTTTCTTTCAAGGAAATCGCCAGCAGAAGCAGGCCGGTCTGCCGGGGGGACGCGTCATCTATACCGACACGCGTGCCTGGGGCGAAGTGGAGAAGCCGCTCTTTTCTCGGGAATTGGGATTGACCGGCAAGCCTGATTATCTCCTCGAACAGAAGGGACGCATCATTCCGGTCGAAGTCAAAACGGGACGCACGCCCGAAGCGCCGTATGATTCGCATATCTTCCAGGTTGCCGCCTATTGTCTGCTGGTGGAAAAGACTTATGGCAAACGTCCGCCCTATGGGATCATCCATTATCCCAACCGCGATTTTGCCGTGGATTACACTCCCTCGCTCGAATCCTCCCTGCTCGATCTTTTAGCCGAATTAAAACGCGACGAAACGCGCACCAGTGTTCAGCGTTCGCACACAGACGCGGCGCGCTGTCGCAAATGCGGGTTCAGGAAAGTGTGTGACCAGAGTCTGGCTTGATAGAATGGGAGTGTATAATATTTCAAATGCCTGAACCATTCAACCCAAAGCGCCCTGTGGTCGTTTCATACCCGAAGATACCGGATGCCTTCGCCGAAGCGGATTTGATCGTCAAGTTCTTGAAGGAAAAAGGCTTCAATCCCCCGCAAGGCTCGCTGTACGATGAGGACCTGCGCCGGCGCGTCAAGAGCGGCGAGTTCGACATGTTGATCGCCGTCGGCGGTGACGGAACCATGCTGCGGGCGGGACATTTATGCGCGCCGTGCGGCGTCCCAATTTTGGGAATCAACCTCGGACGATTGGGTTTTCTTATCCAGATTCAACGCACGGAATGGCGCGAAAAGTTTGAAAATTTGTTCAACGGCGAAGCCTGGATCGAGAATCGCATGATGATCCACGCCGAACATGTTCGAGCCGGTGAAGTGTTGGGACATTGGCACGCGTTGAACGAGGCCGTTGTCAGTCGCGGACAAAACCTCCGCCCGGTGCGGCTGGCTGCCAGCGTGGATGGACGCGTGCTGACAACTTATGTTTGCGATGGTCTGATCGCGTCCACACCGACCGGTTCAACCGCCTACGCTTTGGCCGCGGGCGGACCAATCCTTCCGCCCGATTTGCGAAATATTTTGATCGTCCCGATTGCGCCCCACCTGTCTGTGGATCGCGCCGTCGTTTTAGCGGAAGGCTCGTCGGTCAGTATTATTGTGAAGGGCGAGAACGCAGTTGTCAGCGTGGACGGACAGCCGCCATTGCCGCTCGCCGAAGACGATCACGTGGATATACGCGCCGCAACGTACGTCGCGCAATTTGTCCGTTTTGGAGATCCGGGTTACTTTTATCGCAACTTGACCGCCCACATGAATCAACCCCACTTGTAGGGAAAAAAACGATGACTAACACCGACAATCTGTTTTGCTACGTTCACCCGAATCGCCCAACCACGTTGCGCTGTAACCGCTGCGAGCGGCCAATCTGCGCGCAGTGCGCCGTCCGCACGCCAACCGGCTACCGCTGCAAGGAATGTGTGAAATCGCAACAAAAGATTTTCGATACCGCCCTCTGGTATGACTATATCGTGGCCTTTGCTGTCGGCGCGATTGGTTCGGGGATTGCCAGCGTGCTGGTGTTGCTGGCCAGCGGAATTTTCTTTGGCTTGCTGGTCCTGTTTATCGCTCCCGGCGCGGGCGCGGCGATTGGCAGCCTCATTCTGCGCTTTATCAAAAACAGGCGCTCGCGTTTGCTGTTCACCACTGCTGCGGTGGGCATTGTGGTTGGCGGAATACCCGCCCTGCTCATGTTCACCCTGCCTGCCATGCTTATGATTTTTTCAAGCGGCATTCAAGGCCTTGGCACTCTCCTGCCCGCCATCTGGCAGGTCGTTTATCTGGTGATGGCTGTTCCGGCCGCATACACACAAATTTCCGGAATTCGTATTGGTGGATAGATGCTGACTGAATTGCGCATTCAGAATTTTGCCATCATTGACAAGCTCAATCTCAAACTTGGCCCGGGCCTCATCATCCTGACCGGCGAAACCGGCGCGGGCAAATCCATCATCCTGGACGCGG
>JAKBYW010000389.1:0-3063 GCA_021840275.1 Chloroflexota bacterium
AAGCATCGGTAAATTAGCACTCGACTGGATGCCCTGCCTGCGCGGGCATGACGGCAGAGGGGCTTTTGCAGAGCATCCTTAAGTAAACTCGGCCGCAGCGTCGCCCGGCGCGCTGCTGGCCGCCGGCGCATCAAGGACGCATGCGATCTGCTGCTCCAAAATATTTACGCGCATAGGCAACGAGTTGCGCATCCGAAGGATGATCGACCGTTTCGACGCCGATGACCTTGTCGCTCATCTGCTGATCGTGGCTGTGGATATGTTTGATCAGATTGAGCTTGGCATTGGCGGGTCCGACAACCAGGATCTCCTGCGCCTCCTTCAGCGCCTCCACCACTTCGTGATAAAAGGCCTGGTCTTCAGGGGAACGTCCGCTGCCCACGGCGCCGCCTTTATCCATGCCGCGTTTGTGATGCAACTTGCGATGCGGGTGGGCGGGATGCAGCACGGAAGACTCCACATCATCCGGGCTGATGTGCATGACGTGCGCTTCTGCGTGATCGATCCATACGACTGCATGATAATGAGACATAACATTCCTTGAGCAAGTAAAAGAAAGCCTTATTCTACTTTTTGTGGAGTTCGCTTGCGAAATAAAAATGCCGGGCACTCGGATTCTTCTCAATCATTGCCACAGCTTGCATGGCCGGCTGGGGTAGTGCAGACGGGGATTTTTTCAGTGCGCAGAGTGTGGTGGCTGCAATAACTAAAGTGAGCGTGCTACAAAGCTAGACCTGACCCAGGCTTGTTACTTGTTACTTATTCATTGTTTATTCCCTTCAGCGCCGGATCTGGGTGCGACCATCTCATTGGTGCGCAATTTGCTTGCCGATTAAGAATACCGTTCAAAACCCTTTTCAGATGGAATATTTTGTAGTGTTCCCTTCAATCCATCCCGCAATTGTTGCAGGTTCCGGAACGCCATCGGACCGGCGGAGCCCCTGTGTCAACGCGCGGCCCTCTGGCCATCGTGACTACGAAGCCCGGGAAACAGCGCATGCATGATACCCCGAGGTCTGCGGATAAAGAAGAATGGGTCATCTGGAATGGCGCTTACGGCATCGTCACCATGGCGACGATCGGCCGGGTCGAGGTCGGTGCCGGCTGCAGAATTGCATGGCTGAATCAACCCTACGACATGGCGGGTCCCTTCAGCCTTGACGAGCTCGAGGCGCACGGTCGAATCGCCTTCGCTGCCTGTATCGTCATGTCGCGCCAGAGATGGCAAGACGACCAAGTGGAACTGCGGCAGGCGTCCCTGGAAAAACGCCGTGCTGCGCAGGAACGGATGAACGAGGAATTTGCGCGCTTCTTCGGCGACCACAGCGGGTATCAAGACAACCGCAAGCCCTTCGAAGAGCGGCAACATCGGGAGGCACTGAATCTACCGGTCGACGGAAAGCTTGAGCCATCCCAGATCAAAGCTGCTTTTCGACGGCTCGCCCAGAAGGTGCATCCCGACGTCGGGGGCAGCAACGAACAGTTCGTTCGCATTACGGAAGCGCGCAATGCGCTGCTCGAGTACATTTCGTGACCGAAGGCGCCACGCGTAGGTAAAAAGGGCGGGGCCAGGCTTTCAATGGACATTTTCGTCTCATCACAGATTGTAAAAGGTAAGGCCTGATGCCAGGTTGTTACACGACAAGCAGTCCTCATCTTGCTCCCTCAACCTGATTTATTGTGTGTCGCCCCGTAGGCGCAAAAAGAGAAAGGGTGGGGTCTTACCATTGATATTTTCGTTTCATTACACATTGTAAAATGTAAGGCTGGACCCCCCACGCTTCGCCCCTATTGTTCTTTTGTTTTGCTGCGGCTTATCCTCTTGACCACCGCCACACCCTGAAGGTCTGGCCACCATTCAACCAAACGCGTTTTGATCCGAGATAACACAGCATCTTTGCTCTGAATCGCGTGAAGCATATGATTGGGCACCTCAGTAAACGCATGATGTGCAAGTTGATCTGGAGATACACGGATGAAGTGAGTGATGCTGACCGGGGAAATCGAGGCGCTGTGATGGCTGTCCAAGTCAAAAACGCAAATGAAAGAGTTGAGTGCCTGTGGCTTTTGTCCGTCGGCAATTTTGAATCGCTTGATGTTCGAAGCCTCATCCTCAAGTTGAGGCGCCCCAAGGAAAGGTTGCCAGCTATCCCATACTGAACGGGGAAGCGCAAGCACAGTGCCGGCTGCCGCTCCTTGTCCTGAAAGTTTGAACTTCAGCATAATCTGATAGAAGGTGCGCTTAAACACGTTGGCGATGTTAGGTCCTTCAACGTTCTTGCCGGCCCATTCAGGTTTATTTTGTAGTGCCTCGGGGAAGCCCTTCTCGTGAAGGCGAAGGGCATCGCGAAGATTCGTTACTGCATGCTTGTACGATCCATGGAAGTCCATTGTCTGAATTTCCAGAATTCCATAGCGGGCAACATTGTATGCGCCATCCTCATATAAGACCTCAACAAGGGTCACATCGAAGGCCATCTCGGGTGATCGCTCTGTGGCAATCACGGAGATTTCCCCTCCCAATTTGTCTTGGAAGAACAGGTAACCGCTACCAGTCTTCTTCACATCCGCCTTGAACTTCTCTAGCTCCCCCTCGTGCTTGAGCAGCGACACTGGCAACGGTTGCACATCTTTGTTGAGGCCAAAGATCAAAGCGCAGCCACGCTTCACTATCTCTGAGTCGATCACCCGATATGGGCACACAAGCCAATCCTGCCGCGGCCCATTGCTGCTGCTACTAATTGTGCACACGCCGAGAGAATTCTCGTTCTTCACGCAATCTGTTCCGGTTTTTAGTATTCCTGTTAGGAAAGGACACTTACCGGCCTTCTTGCCAGTCAGCGCGCTAATGTCCATACGCACCATCGGATAGATGCGCTGGCCAAACCACTCGCTGACAAAATTCCCCTTTGAATTAACCGCCCCTGCGCTGCTGTTTTCCTTCGCGCTCATTACCCCTCCTATTTTTTTCCGCGTTAGTTCGACAAATTTATGCTGGGCGTCGAATCCAACGGCCATCCGGCCGTGCCGCTTTCCCACGTCCAGAGCGCGGCCCGCTCCCCA
>JAKBYW010000390.1:0-3061 GCA_021840275.1 Chloroflexota bacterium
GTTGCCGATAACAACATACTTGTCAACAACGTCGCAGACTTTCTCATCGGAGGCACACACCAGGTCACCCTGGCTGATTTCCCGTTTGTGTTCAACGGAGCCACAGCCAGCATCCTTCCGACCTCCAACGTGCAGATGACGGCGGAGATGACCGGCGCGCTATCGCGCCTGCAGGCCGAATTGAAAACGCTGAATGTGGATATGAAAATCAGTGAGACTGCAACGAATAGCGGCAATGAAATTGTGCTTGGCACTTTCTCGCCCAGCGACGATCTGGCAAAATATATTGATGCATTCAGTTTAAAGTTGGATGGCACCAGTGAGTTTGTTGAAGTCCCGCAATTTGGAAAACTCGGACGGGCAGGCAATGGCATCCTATTATTCAGTGCAGGTAAAAGCGGCAACACCATCGTCCTGCTTGCTGACACGGAGACCGACCTGACCACCTTGATGGACACTTTGAGCAGCGGCAGTCTTGCAGGTTGTGTCCTGCAAAATAACATCGGGGTATGCAGTATCGGTTCAGGCGGAAAATTCTCTACCACTCCCGCGCCTGCTGCAGAAGGCACACCGACGCCAACCCCAACTGGCGCAGGATAAGAAAGAGAGGAAACCATGAGCGACCTTACTCAACTCGGTTCTGTAAAAGGCTATCTCGCCAAACCAACAAGTAAAGGTCCATGGCCTGCCCTCATCGTCATCCAGGAATGGTGGGGACTTGACGCCCAAACCAAATCTATTGCAGATCGCTTTGCGTTCATTGGCTATCTGGCCTTTGCGCCCGATCTTTATCACGGCGAACTGGCTCAACTCGGTGACGGTGATACCGCGATGAAGCTGGTGCAAAAGTATGGCGCAACCGCGCTGACTGACTTGCAAAACCTTTACGACGCGCTCAAGAAGCATCCAGATTGCAACGGCAAGATCGGCAGTGTGGGTTTCTGTTTCGGCGGACGCATGTCTTTATCGCTCGGCATCAATCGTCCGCTTGACGCGATCTGCACCTTCTATGGCGGTGGTATGCAGCAGGTCTTCGACCAACTGCCTGCCATCAAGGTGTCGGTGCTTGGACTATTCGGCGACAAGGATCAATCCATTCCGGTTGGGACGGTGGAGGAGTTTGATAAATTGCTCGATAAGATTGGCGTCGAGCATGAAGTCATCGTTTATCCCAATTCAGGCCACGCCTTCTTCCGCGACAGCGACCCGAGTGTTTACAAACCGGAAGCGGCCAAAGATGCATGGGAACGCGTGACGAAATTCTTCAAGAAGAATCTCAACTGACTTAAACAGGATGGCTCATAAAGCCATCCTGTTTTTTGTTGACAAATCCCCCGCTCTCCTGTACCCTCGCTTCATGCTGACATCGAACCAGCTCGCCGTTATCGAAGCCCCACTGACCTCCAGGCTGTTTCTTCACGCCCCCGCCGGGACGGGCAAATCCACGGTCGGCGTTGAGCGGCTGAAATTTTTGCTGGCCAACGGCGTGAGCGGCGATTCAATTCTCGTCATCACGCCGCAAAGAACTTTGCAGGAACCTTATCTCGACATCATCCGCTCGCCCGAAAGAATCGCAGGCGGCGAAGTGACTCCCGCCACGGTCGGCGGTTTGGCGCGGCGCATGGTCGATCTGTTTTGGCCGCTGGCCGCTGAAGCCGCGGGCTTCGCGCATCCCGAAAATCCACCCACGTTTCTGACGCTCGAAACATCGCAATATTACATGGCGCATCTCGTGCGGCCGTTGCTGGACGCCGGATATTTCGAATCGCTGACAGTCGACCGCAACCGACTCTATTCGCAAATCCTGGACAATCTCAACAAATCCGCCGCGGTCGGATTCGCGCACACCGAGATCGGCCCGCGTCTGGACTCCGCCTGGATCGGCGAGCCATCCCAACGCCGAATCTACGCTGACGCCCAGGACTGCGCCAATCGCTTCCGCGATTTTTGTCTGCAAAACAATCTGCTCGATTTTTCCCTGCAATTGGAAATCTTCTGGAATTATTTATGGCCAAGCCCGACCGTCCGAAATTATTTAACGCAAACCTACCGCCACTTAATTTACGACAACATCGAAGAAGATATTCCGCGCGCGCATGACCTGATCCGCGAATGGCTGCCGGAATTTGATTCCGCGCTGATCATCTTCGACGAAGGCGCGGGCTATCGCCGCTTCCTTGGCGCGGATGTTGAGACAGCTTTCGCCTTGCGCGAATTATGCGATGAAGAAATTTCATTCGACAAAACTTTTGTGATGTCGGAAGAAATTCTCCAACTTGAAAATTCGCTGACCGAAGCCATCGCGCCCCTTCCCCACTTTCCACTTTCCACTGAAAACAAAGGAGAAAACTCCGAACCCCTGAAATTAATCCTCTCGCGCTTCTATCCCGAACTAATTGATTCCATTGTTGATGAAATCCAAAAACTCATCACTGACGATGAATCTCATCCTTCATCCCCCAGCCTTCATCCTTCCGACATCGTCATCCTCGCGCCCTATCTTTCGGACGCATTGCGGTTTGCCGTCACTAGTCGACTCAAAGCGCGCAACATTCCAGTTCGCACGCATCGTCCCTCACGCTCCTTGCACGACGAGCCCGCTTCGCAGGCTTTGCTCACGCTGGCCGCGCTCGCCCATCCGCACTGGGACATGCGCCCCTCCAAATTCGACATCGCCTACGCGCTGCGTCTGGCGCTCGACACGGACCTCGTCCGCGCCCAATTGCTAACCGAGATCGTGTATCGCGCCAAGGATTTTTCGCTCTCGCCGTTCGACAAGATCAGCTCGGACAAACAGGAAAGAATCACATTCACGTTCGGGAATCGATATTCGATACTTCGAGATTCGATTCTCGAATATCGGGAATCGCCTCCCCTTCCGCTCGATCATTTCCTGCGCAGACTTTTCGGCGAGGTTTTATCCCAGCCGGGTTTTGGCTTCCACCGCAATTTGGATGCGGCCCGCATCGCCGCCAGCCTGATCGAATCAGTACAGAAATTCCGTCAGGTCATGGAGCCGGTTATCAAAGAAGACCTCGGAGGTCTAGTTGCGATTGGCCGC
>JAKBYW010000391.1:0-3057 GCA_021840275.1 Chloroflexota bacterium
TTCATGCGGTTCTATTGGCATCATCGCCTGTCAATACTGAGCCTGATATTCCTTACGCTTGGCGCGCGGAAATGGATTTAATATCTGCAGCAGCGCGCAAGGTTTATCGTCAGTTGGTTTATGAAACGCCCAGCTTCATCGAATTCTGGCAGGCGGCGACTCCGCTGGATGAGATCAAACGAATGCATATCGGTTCACGTCCTGCCGCACGCACGCAAAGTAGTGAGGTCGCAAAAATCCGCGCCATTCCCTGGGTCTTCTCGTGGATGCAAAGCCGCTTCAATCTGCCCGGATGGTTTGGTCTTGGCTCCGCGCTTGAATCTGCAAAAGATGTTTCACTTCTGCGCGAGATGTACGATGGCTGGCCGTTTTTCAAAACCATGCTCGATAATTCAGAAATGTCCCTGATCAAAGCCGACATGGAAATCGCATCTTTATATGTCAGCCTTGTTCCCGACAAGAGACTGGCCGATGAAATATTCGGCACGATCAGAAAAGAATATAACCGGACGCGTGAAGCGGTTTTATCCGTCAGCAGACACGCCAACTTGCTGGACGCTGAACCAGTGACGCAGACGGCGGTCCAATTGCGGAACCCGTATGTGGATCCATTGAATTACATTCAAGTGGACATGTTGCGCCGTCTGCGTGTGTTGCCCGATCCCGAAAGTATGGAGGCGCAGTTGTTGCGTGAAGTCATTGGTCTGACGATCAACGGCATTGCCGCCGGGTTGAGAAACACGGGATAACATTTGAATCGTGGAAGAGTGTATAATCTTAAAAACAAAAAATAGTTCTGAAATTCTTGTTGGGAGAGACCCATGTCAAAGATGGATGATCTTGTGCGGGATTTCCTCGTGCAGAAGAAAATCGCCGTGGTCGGGGTATCGGACAAGCGCGAGACGGGCTGTAACTTGAATTATAAGAAGTTCAAGGATGCGGGATATCAGGTCTACGCGGTCAATCCGCACATTTCAATTTACGATGGTAATCCGTGCTATCCGGATCTCAAATCGGTTCCCGATGAACTGGATGCCGTGTTCATCCTTGCCAACCCAAAAGTGACTGAGCAGATCGTTCGGCAATGTGTGGACTTGGGAATCAAACATGTCTGGATGCACTGCATGATGGGCACCAAGCCCGGTTTAGCGGCGAGCATGACCAGCGTCTCGGATGAGGCGGTGAAGTTGTGTCAGGGGAATGGCATCGCGGTCATCCCTGGCACGTGTCCGAATCAGTTTTTGAATCCAGATTTCGGTCACGCCATGATGCGAGGATTGTGGAAAATGCTCGGTTTTTTGGCGATGGGGAGCTGAGAAAAAGCAGGGACCCAGTTTTCAGGAGTTCTATTTTCTAATAGAGTAGATCATTGGGTTTCATATTGTCCCTCCAGCCGTCGAGCCGTTGGATTACGATCCCAATGAGGAAAGTCGCACGATGATCAATCATGTTCCGATGCTGTTGGTTAGTCTGCCTCATGTCAGTTTTGGGCGATAGAGAGATTGGATTTATGGCAAAAATCAAGCAGATCAATCACGTAGCCGTTGTCGTCGATGACATGAATAAATCGCTGTCGTTCTGGCGAGACGCACTGGGGCTTCCAATGGATGAACTGCGTGATGAGCCCGCAGAGAAATCGCGGATCGCATTTCTGCCAGCCGGTGAAGCGGAAGTGGAGCTGGTACTGCCAACCAGTGACGACTCTGGCATTGCCAAATACCTTGCCAAACGCGGACCGGGAATGCACCACATCTGTCTCGAGGTGGATGATATTGAAGATATGTTGTCCCAGCTCAGAACCAAAGGTGTGCGCCTGATTAACGAAGAACCGCGTACTGCCGTAGATGGAAAGAGATATGCTTTTGTACACCCCGATTCAACCGGTGGGGTGTTGGTGGAACTTTACCAAATATAATCGACTACATGACAGCAGGAAATAAAAATAGACCTTCTGATTTTGAAGGTCCATTTTTTTTTTGCATTCCGCCGGGCGCGATCCTATTTCGTTGGTGTGGGTGAGGGCGTGACGCTCGGCACTGGCGTGCGCGGCGTGCTGGTCGGCGGACGCGTGGCGGTGGGAGTAACCATATTAACTGGAATAATAAGCGTTTGACCAACTTGGATGGCATTGGGATCGGCCAGCTTATTTTCCTTGACAATGTCATCCTGTGTGCTGTTGAACAGACCGGCTATCTTTGCCAGAGTATCACCGGATTGCACAACATAATTAACTTTTGTGCCGCGCGGCAAATTAGCCGGAACTGGCGTAGAAGTAAACAATTCCATGGTCGGATTGGGGATCCAAAGTTGCTCACCAACCTTAATGAGTTGAGTAAGCGGGTCAATCGTAGGGTTGAGTTGCAGGAGTAACAGGATACCCTTGTCACCCAGGTTAAATGTTGCGGCGATGACGGCTAACGAATCGCCTTCCTTGACCGTATAAAGGAATGGCGCAGATGGAGTGGAGGTAGGTGTCTCTGTTGGGGTGGGTGTATCTGTAAAAGTTGCTGTCGGCGAGGGCGTGGTCGTTGGTGTGAATGTCAGCGTTGGCGTGGGTGTCACTGTCGCAAAGAGGGTGCTGAGCGGTTTGCTGGGGCCGGTCAGCCACAGAACCAGGATAATGATCCCAGCCAGGACGAGAAGCCCGGCCGCGCCGTAGACGAAGATGATGTTGGACTGCTGTCGACGCTTGCGATACGAAGAAATGACGCTTTCAGTAGATTTGTTATTATCCATGATTTTATCCTTTGTTTTCCTTGCCGGTGTATCCCACCTAGCGCGGGTTAATGCTGGATTAATTCTACCTGACCTTTGGTTATTTAGTGCGATAGGTTTTCCGGCCGGAAACAGGGTTGGTAATCATAGCCGAGCACGAGCCGATATTGGATTGCGCTGTTCGGATTGGGCAGGGAGATGACGCTGGCCGATTTAAGCCCCAGGCCGCTTAATATGGCGGAACGCGCATTCGGGTCCTGCGAGGTCGTCATGTCGATCAAAACCGAGTTGTTGTAATTCTGGCGATCCGCCGCGCTGACGGCTGTCGCGTAGCCCGCATAA
>JAKBYW010000392.1:0-3056 GCA_021840275.1 Chloroflexota bacterium
ATCGACACGCGCAACAGCAGCAGCCGTTGGAGCACTGTCGGCGCGAGCACCAACATTATCGAAGCTAGTTGGCGCGCGTTGGCTGATTCGATGGAATACGGATTGTTGGTGGCACACTAAATAAAATCCAATGTCATTGCGAGGGCGTTTTTTGCCCGAAGCAATCTCCTCGACATTTGAGATTGCTTCGTCGGGAAGAACACCCTCCTCGCAATGACATAAACAAGGAATTATTTATGAATTTCAACATTACTCTTCTCCCCGGTGACGGCATCGGGCCCGAAGTCGTTGCCGAAGCCGTGCGCGTGCTGGAAGTTATTGCCAGCAAACACGGACACACATTCAAGTTCACCGAAAGATTGATGGGCGGTTGTTCTATCGATAAATACGGCTCATCGCTGACGGATGAAACCCTCGCCGATTGCAAATCGGCGGACGCGGTCCTACTCGGCGCGGTTGGCGGCCCGAAATGGGACGACCCCGCCGCAAAAGACCGCCCCGAGCGCGGATTGCTCGCGCTGCGAAAAGGGCTCGGCGTGTTTGCGAATCTGCGTCCGGTTAAAGTGCATCCGGCGCTGATTGATTCGTCGCCGCTCAAGCCTGAGAAACTCAAAGGCGTGGACATCATGGTCGTACGCGAGTTGACGGGTGGTCTATATTTTGGCTGGCCGAAGGGACGCGATATCAAAGATGGCCGCGAGTGCGCGGTCGACACGCTGGAATATTATGATTATGAAATCAAGCGCGTGATGGAATTGGCATTCACGCTCGCCAAAGGCCGCAAAAAAAAAGTGACGTCCGTGGACAAAGCCAACGTTTTGGAATCTTCACGCCTGTGGCGTCAGATCGCGACAAAGATCGGAAAAGAAAATCCGGATGTGGAACTCGAACACGTTCTTGTTGACACCGCTGCAATGAGACTCATCACCGGCCCGGCGTGGATGGATGTGGTCGTGACCGAGAATATGTTTGGCGACATTCTCACGGACGAGGCGTCTGTGTTGGCGGGATCGATGGGGATGTTGCCATCGGCCAGTTTAGGGGAGTCCAGTTGCGGGTTGCCCCATGAAGCGCACATGGGACTTTATGAACCGATCCACGGATCCGCACCGGATATCGCAGGCAAGGGAATCGCAAATCCGATCGGCACGATTCTTTCGTCGGCCATGATGCTGCGTCATTCATTCAAGCTCGAAGCCGAAGCCGCATCCATTGAAAAAGCCGTGGACGAAGCCATCACCGATGGCGCGCGCACTGCGGACATTGGTGACAAGTTAACGACCCGCCAGATGGCGGATGAAATCATCAAAAGAATGTAGAGGAAAATTATCATGGCAATGGGATCGAAATTCATCTGGATGAACGGCCAAATGGTGCCGTTCGAAAAAGCGACGCTGCATTTTCTCACGCCTGCCTTGCATTACGGCGCGGCAGTGTTCGAAGGTATCCGCGCCTACAGCACGGCCAAAGGCCCGGCAGTCTTTCGCTTGCAGGAACACACCGAGCGCTTGTTTGACTCGGCGCGCGTGCTCGGCTTCCGCGAATTTCCGTGGACGGTGGATGAAGTCAGCGCGGCCATCAAGCAGACCGTGAAAGTCAACGAGTTCAAAGATTGTTATATCCGCCCGCTTCTTTATCTGGACGCCGGTGGCTGGAACCTGACCGTGGATGCGGGTAAACCCTCGCTGGCAATTGCTGTTTGGGAATGGGCAAACTATCTTGGTGATGAGGCGCTGGCGAAAGGCATTCGCGCCAACATTTCATCGTTCACGCGCCATCATCCGAATGTGATGATGACCAAGGCCAAGATCTCAGGTAACTATGCCAATAGTATTCTTGCCAAGACCGAGTCGATGCGGTTGGGATTCGAAGAAGCCATTTTGCTCGACCCGCAGGGATATGTGGCGGAATGCACGGGCGAGAATCTTTTCCTGGTACGCGATGGAAAAGTCGTCACGCCATCCACTGCAACGGTGTTGGAAGGCATCACAAGACATTCCATTTTTACGATTGCAAAAGACCTGGGCTACGAAGTTTTAGAACAGCCTGTCTCGCGCGACCAGCTTTATATCGCGGACGAAGTCTTCGTGTGCGGAACCGCTGCCGAGTGTATCGGCCTGAGCGAGATTGATTTCCGCAAGATCGGCGATGGGAAATCCGGCAGGATCACGCGCGAGATCCAAAACGTGTATCACGATGCGATTCGCGGCAAGGTCAAGAAGTATGAGAGTTGGTGCGATTACGTGGGATGAAAATGACGCAGAACCCGGAGGTTTCCAGGGCTCGTCTTCACGAATTGGTCTTTAAAATTCGCGGGAATTCGCGCAGATTAGCGGATGAACAAACAGAGGTACCTCACTTATAGAGGTCTAGTGTGAGTTGTGGATATAACCTACTGCTTAGAAGGCAGGTGCTCTATCCATTGAGCTACAGGGGCAGATGGATCAGGCCGCGGCAATTTCGGTTTCATCAACCGCGTCCTGTGGCTTGGCGGTCTTATTTGG
The DNA here is from genome assembly GCA_021840275.1 of Chloroflexota bacterium. Lineage (GTDB taxonomy): Bacteria > Chloroflexota > Anaerolineae > Anaerolineales > Villigracilaceae > Fen-1038. Next base: position 2,505 of record JAKBYW010000392.1, read on the forward strand.
TCTCAGGCCGCGATACACACGTGCCCCCGCCAGCGTTCTCAGGATGGTTTCGGGAGGACGCTTGAGTCGCTTCGAGAGATCGGTTGCGCTCATTGGCTGATTGCCATTGACCAGGAAAATGCGGAACACCGCCTCGACTACCGCGGTATGCTCAGTGACAAAATCCGGCAGGAGGGCGCAATGACTCATGAGCGCGTGCTGGATACCATCCACCGGTTTGACCTCGGCAGTCTGCGGATCGATCCAATCAATCATCGCACCTTCCTGCACGTCGGCCAAGGATTGCTGATGCTCCGCACACAACAAGGAACGTAAATAAACATGCCAATCACGGTCATTCTGCACCCACCACTCGAAGTCAATATGAAATGGCGTTTGGACAGATGGCTTAAGCAGACTCATTTATGCCTCCTCCAGACGGAAATGCAGATCGCCGACATGGATAAAACGTGGTTGACTTGCCAATAAAGCAAACAAGGGTGCAGGCGGTACGCGGCGTACAAGATTGACAGCTGCGTACAACTCCTGCGCATGGACGTGTCCTTGCGGTGT
>JAKBYW010000393.1:0-3046 GCA_021840275.1 Chloroflexota bacterium
GAAACCGTTGGCTTTGCTGGCATCCCTCTTGTGCACGTGGGGACACATGCTGTGTACTTTCGGCGCGCTTTATATCCTGATACAGGGACTCGGAAGCCACGTCTCGTTTTGGATGATTGCCGGGTTGTGGAGTGTGGCCTACTTCGTGACTCTCATTCCCATTTCCATTAATGGCTATGGTGTTCAGGAACTTTCGTTGACATTTTTATTCTCGAATATCGGCGGCCTGACCCCGGCCGCGAGTTTGACCGTCGCTGTGCTGATGCGCGCTTTGTACATGGCGGCCAGCCTGCCGGGCGCGGTGTTCATGCCGTCCATTTTGGCCGCACTGGATACGGACCGTGTGGTCGCAGAGAAAAACGGGGAATAATTTACTCTTTACGGTAAAATCAAACCCCGTGGAAATCCATGAAACCTAATTTGAAAATCTTCATAAGAACATATCTGGCGATTGGCATCGCCTTGAGCCTGGCTGCCATCTACCAGACAGAATCACAGACCCGCGCGTTGACGCGGATTTCATCGCGCTACAAATGGGTGGTAGTCATGGGCGTTTTCGCGCTTAACGTGATCGTTGGGATCTTTGTCTATTTACGCCCCGAAAAGTTTCTTCCGTTTTTGGAAAACACCGAATTTGAAAAACCGTTTCCAGTGGCATTGAAAATTTTCGGTGCTGTTTTGATCGTCGCTGGGTTTTCATTTCTCTGGTATATAAAATTTTATTTCTTTGGAAAAGCCCTGACCGCATTATTCCCACTTTTATGGGTAATGTGGGCGGTGGCTTTTGTTCAAGCCGTCATTCTTAAGCGTATCATGCGTTTTTCCTGGCCGACTGTTTTTATGATGGCTTTACTTTTGAACGGCATTGTCTTTCAAACTTACGCCATTTTTCAGCCTGTCACAGATTATCCATTCTCGCTCGGTTGGTCGGAAGCCAGCCGCTATTATTATGGCTCGCTTCTTTTCAGCCAATCCATCTACGGCGTAAAACTTCCGCTCTCGATCTGGCATGCCACGCGTTATTTTTTACAGGCGATTCCATTCCTCATCAAAGGCTTGCCTTTGTGGGCTGACCGGCTCTGGCAATCTTTGCTTTGGCTGGGACTCACAGGTCTCACTTCATTTCTAATCGTCCGGCGCGTGAAGCCGCAAAATTTGGAAACGAAATTATTTCTCGGCGGCTGGTTTTTTTTGTATGTCTTTCAAGGCGCGATTTATTATCATCTGCAAATTTGTATCATCATTATTTTGCTGAGTGTGTCGGCGCGTCATCCGTGGCGCTCGCTGATCGCTGTGCTGGCAGCTTCGTTCTGGGCGGGTATGAGCCGCCTCAACTGGTATCCCGTCCCAGCCATGCTGGCGATCACACTTTATTTGCTTGAAGAACCCTTCTCTCGTTTAAATAATTTCTGGCGATACATTGCGAAGCCGGTCTTGTGGGGCATCCTTGGACTCATCACTGCACTTCTTGGACAGGCATTTTACATTTGGATTTCGGGCAACACGGACCTGAGCGCGTTCAGCTCCAGCCTGCATTCGCCGTTGCTTTGGTATCGCTGGTTTCCAAACGACACGAATCCGCTCGGTGTGATTCCGGGGATTCTGATCGTTTCGCTTCCGCTTTTTGCACTTCTCTTCTGGACCCTGCGCGGGCATCTGAACAATTTGCATTTTCTCCGCTGGGGCGGACTCGCGCTGATGACGCTCGCGTTGCTCGGCGGCGGACTCGTCGTCAGCACGAAGATCGGCGGCGGCGGCGACCTGCACAACATGGACGCCTACATGACGATGCTGGCGCTGATGGCAGCTTACTTCATAGCCGGGCGCGTCGAAACGGAATCCGCTTCGGAGCCTGCACTGAGCCGCGTCGAAGTGTCCAAGTTTGAAGCGGTGACGTGGCCTTTTGTCGCGCTGATGCTGATTGTCCCGGTCGCGTTTTCCTTGTCGCGCATCATCCTGCCGATCCAATATGATCGTGTGCAGGCCAATAAAGATTTATCGACGTTGCGTGCGACTGTTCAAACTTATAGCAAATCTGGCGAAGTTCTTTTTATGTACGAACGCCACTTGCTGACATTTGACATGATCCCGAATGTGCCGATTGTGCAGGAATATGAAGTCATCCCGCTGATGGAGATGGCGATCTCCGGCAACCAACCTTATCTCGATAAGTTCTACGCGGATTTGAAGAACCATCGCTTTGCTGCCATCGTTGCCACCAAACAAAACCTTGATGCGAACAGTGGGGACTTTGCCGAGGAAAGTGCCCTGTGGAATCAACTGGTTGCGTATCATTTGTTGTGCGAATACGAACCAACCCTGACTCTTGAATCATCGAATATTCAGGTGCTTGTGCCGCGAGCCGTGCCTGAATGTCCGTTACCTTCGTCCACAGCCGGACAACCCTGAGGTCATTATGAAAAAACGTTTTGGAGAATACGCCCATCGCGGCGACTATCACATCAATCCCGAAAAAGACTGGCCCTATCTGCCGGTCTATTTGGAGAAGATGGCGATGGCGCGCAAATTTTTGAATAGCTGTAAACCTGACCAGGTTATTTATGATATGGGCTGCGGCGAAGGTGTGCTGGTCAACGAATATCGCAAGGCCGGGTACAACATCACCGGCATGGATTTGAATTATTCATCGGATGTCATCATTCAGCGTAACTTTCTGCAATCGGAAATTCCCGATAACTCTGTGGATGTCATTATCTGCACGGACGTGATCGAGCACTTGATTTTCCCCGATCAGGAAAAGGCCATTGCCGAGTTTTCACGCATGCTCAAGCCCGGTGGACATGCGCTTATCAGTGTGCCGAATCTGGCGCATTTGGCTTCGCGCATTTCGTTCGCTTTTACTGGCAAGCTCGTCCGCACCTCCAGCATTGACCGTCATCCTGGCGACCGGCCAGCGGGCGAATACGTGAAGATCATCGGGAAGCATTTTCACATTCGTTCCCGCAAAGGTGTTTTTCCGACCTTTCCAATGCTTTCCATTTTTACCGTCATCATGCCCTCCAATGTCATCTGGCTGCACAAGATT
>JAKBYW010000394.1:0-3024 GCA_021840275.1 Chloroflexota bacterium
CCGATATTCAGATGGCGATTTGTGGGTACTCACCCGCCGCACCGATTTAATCGTCAGCGGCGGCGAAAACATTTACCCCGAAGAAGTGGAACGCGCTTTGATGAATCATCCTGCCGTGAGTGGAGCCTGCGTCGTTGGCATCCCCGATCCTGAATGGGGACAATCCGTCGCAGCGGCTGTCGTTTTGCGCGAACCGTTATCAGCGGAGACTCTGCTTCAGTTTTTGCGCGGACAGGTTGCGGGCTATAAAGTTCCGAAGCAAATTGTTTTTGTCGAATCCCTGCCACATACTGCGTCAGGTAAATTAAAGCGCGTTGAAGTCGCGCCCATGCTGGACTCGAAAGTCAGGAGACTTTTGACTCCACCCTACACAAAACCATGACAAACACTCTGCCCATTTCACTTTCCAATAACCTCAAAATCGGCGGCGATGATATTCTCCTAATCGCGGGACCATGCTCCGTTGAAAGTTACGAGCAAACGTACGCCGTTGCAAAATCCATGCGCGCGCTTGGATTGCATGTGATCCGCGGCGGCGCGTTCAAGCCGCGCACCTCGCCGCACGCTTTTCAAGGATTGGGACTCGATGGGCTGAAAATCCTGCGGCAGGTTGCGGACGAGTTTGGCTTGCTCGTTATATCCGAAGCGCTGGGCGTGGAGCAGTTACCGCTCGTCACTGATTACAGCGACATCATCCAAATTGGAAGCCGCAACATGCAGCATTTTCCATTGCTCTGGGCGGCAGGCGAACAGACCAAACCCGTTTTGCTCAAACGCGGTTTTATGTCCACGATTCAGGAATGGCTGGCGGCGGCAGAACACATTACGTCAAGTGGAAATCAACAAATTATTTTATGCGAGCGCGGCATTCGCGGCTTCGACCCATCCACGCGCAACGTGCTGGATGTGAACGCCATTGCCTTGATCAAAGAGACCACGCATTTTCCGATCATCGCCGATCCAAGCCACGCCACAGGCCGCGCCGATTTGGTCCCTGCCGCGTCGCGCGCCGCTTTGGCCGCAGGCGCAGATGGCCTGCTCGTCGAGGTGCATCCTAACCCCGCCGCCGCGCTTTCCGACGGCGAACAATCCCTGCCGCTCGAATCCCTGCCCGCCTTCGTGGACGACATGCGTTGCATCGCATCCGCAATGAGGCGCGGGTTGACGTAATGCTCACCCTCAGCAATCCCAAAAATCCGCCGCTTGTTTTTCTGCACGGCTTTCTCGGCAGCGGGCAAAGCTGGCTCGAAATTGCGCGCCCGTTCCGCGAAAATTATTTTTGTATCCTGCCCGATCTGCCTGGTCACGGGGAAAATACAAACCTCGATGTCAACTCCCCGCTTGATTTTGATATTTTGACCGAATGGCTTTTTCGATTATTGGATGAAATCCCCGCGCCGAAAATTCATCTCGTTGGATATTCACTTGGCGGTCGCGCCGCACTCGCGTTTGCCTGCCGTTACCCAAAGCGGATTCTCACGCTGACGCTTGAATCCGCCAATCCCGGCATCGTGGACCAAGCCGAGCGCGCCCTTCGCCTCGCAGAAGACACCGCCCGTGCCGAATCCATTTTGAAAGATGGCATGTCCACTTTTGTGGACAAATGGTATCGAATGCCACTCTTCGCCAGCCTGAATTTCCACCCTGAAAAATTATCCGCCATCAAAGAATCTGCCTCACGTAACGATCCGCGCTGGATGGCAAAAGTCATCCGCGAACTCAGCCCCGGAGCACAGACTCCGCTCTGGGATTCTTTGTCGAATCTTTCTTTTCCTGTTCTATTGATTGCTGGTGGGAAAGATGAAAAATATGTTCAAGTGATTCGCAAAATGGCTGAACAAATTTCAAACTGCAAACACATCATCGTTCCAGGGGCGGGACATAATGTCCATGCGGAACAGCCTGAAGAATATATTTCTTTGCTGCAAAAATTTCCTCAATTCAAAAGTAGTCCGTTGGTCGAGTAGGCGGCGGTGGTTGAGTAGCGTTCGTCGCGTATCGAAACCCGCCGCCGTATCGCCTGCCCTGGCAGGCTAGGCCAGGGAGACCAGCAAATTTCTATGAAAACAAAATCCCCACCCAAAATAAAAGGCTGTACGCCAACGCGGTCTGACCTGTGCCTGCCAGCGCAACATTGAGCGGACGACCTGTCTGCGTCAATACAATCTTCGTCGCTTTATATGCAATCGGCAAAGAGAGCAAGGCAAGTAAAGAAGATAATGGAAGTATCTTGAAGATGATTAACGCGGGCAATATCAAATAAGCAAGCGCGATAAACAAAACATATTCAACTTTTGCGGTTTTCGCTCCCATCCTCACCGCCAGCGTATGTTTTCCTGCGACTCGGTCATTCTCAATATCGCGCAAATTGTTGACCACCAAAATCGCGGTGATGATCAAGCCGACGGGAATTGCCATCCACCACGCGGCCATGCTGACCGAACCGGCCTGCACATAATATGTCCCCGTCACCGCGACAACGCCGAAGAAGATGAAGACGAACACATCGCCGAGTCCATAATATCCAAGCGGAAACGGGCCGCCGGTATAGGCTATCGCCGAGATAATTGCCGCGAGGCCGATCAGGATCACGGTCCAGCCGCGAAGCGAGGCGAGATAAAGCCCACATAACGCTGCCAGCTCAAAGATGATCCACATCCCGCGCTTGACCTGCGCGGGCGAGAGCAATCCCGCCTGCGTGATGCGCACCGGGCCTTGTCTTTCGGCTGTATCCGCGCCGCGCTCGAAGTCAAAGACATCGTTGGCAACATTGCTTCCAATTTGTAAAAGCAAAGCCACGCACAATGCCGCCAACGCGGGTGCAAATTGAAATGACCCGTCTCTCCAAGCCAGCGCGCTTCCCATCACCACACCTGAAGCCGCGGCGGGCAGCGTCCTGGGTCGAATGGCAAGCCACCAGATTTGAAAGAGGGATCTTTTTTCCTGTGTCATTAATGCTCCAAAGGTAGAGCGGGATTAATCTCGCATTACTTTAATGAGCCGCAGTATAACATGCGTTTATAA
>JAKBYW010000395.1:0-3018 GCA_021840275.1 Chloroflexota bacterium
TGCCTGCTCGATTTTTGCATCGAGGGCCAGCAGCGCTGTGACAAAAGTTGAACGCCCGTCGCATGAGACCAGCGTCCCGGCAACGGTGGCCGCGTTGCGGATATTGAGCGGCGCTTCGAGTTTGATGGACTGCTTCAACGCGTCGGGACAATTTTCATTTTCCATCAGTTGTTGAAGTGTGACGGTCGCGCCGATCTCCAAGTTGTTGCCGTTCTTTTTGGCGGTGTCCAGGCCGAGGGCTTGAAGATCAACCACTTCAACGGAATCCGTTGTCGGCTTGGAAAGCAGCGTCCCGCCGCCGAGGGGAAGGGTCTTTGGCGAGGGACGTCCGATCAGTGCAAGCGCTTCTTCTATTGTTTTAGGACGATGATATTCAAGGATCATGGTTGGCTCCGCATGAATGATGGCTTTCCAATTATACAGGATAGGCAGGTTTTCATCGTCTGGAAATTTCACCTTCAATGAATGAATGTACCAATCGAAATGACGGCCTGTACTTTTTAGTTGTGAAAATAATCACAATTGGATGTTTGTCACGGGCTTTGGGTGATGTGTCTCACTGTGCCTGTTCCCGGATAATCGTTATTATTTCAACAAGAATATACGGATATGTGCATATAGGCAAGGAGTAAACATGAATTCCGTTCTTGAAAGCGAAATCGTTCAATTGCACGCCGAGATTTGCGCGGGGTTGGCGGATCCGAATCGCATTTTGATCCTGTATGAACTTTCCCAGTCGCCGCGCAACGTGACAGAACTTTCCACCAACTTGAAGATGGCGCAACCGCTGGTTTCGCGGCATTTGAAGATTTTGCGCGAGCGCCGGATGGTGGTCGCTAAGCGGCACGGCACTGTGGTCGAGTACACGCTTGCGGACCGGCGGCTCATTAAAGCATTGGATTTGTTGCGCGCAGTTTTACGCGATGGACTTTCAAAACACGCTGAATTGGCCGACGCATTGGCGTAACACATAGTCGTCCGTTATAAAAAAAGGAGTCCAAAATGGCAGAAAGAAAAAACAAACTTACGTTGGTCGTTCTCAGCGGGGACTTGGATAAAGTGATGGCTTCCTTAATCATCGCCACCGGCGCGGCCGCGGCTGGAATGGAAGTTATTATGTTCTTCACGTTCTGGGGGCTGAAGGCCATTCAAAAGGATGGCATGTTCACAGGCAAAGGTTTGTTCGGCAGGATGCTCGGCGTAATGAACCGCGGCGGCTTGAATGCGATTGGTCCATCGCGGCTTAATATGGGCGGAATGGGGCGCTGGATGTTCAAGTTGATGATGAAGCAAAAAGGCGTCACTCAACTCCCTGAATTGCGCGATGCCGCAATCGCACTGGGCGTTCAATTTCTGCCCTGCCAGATGAGCATGGATGTGATGGAAATTTCCCGCGAGAATTTCATCCCCGAAGCAGCTGAACCCGTCGGCGTTGCGACCATGCTTGAGCACGCCGCCGAATCAAGTATTCAATTCTTTATCTAACCCAAAAGGAGAATCTCATGTCTGACCAAACCGCTCTTTCTTTGGATTTCAAAGGTTTATTGTGCCCGATGCCCGTTGTAAAACTTGCCCAGGCAATCAAGCAGGTGCAAGTGGGGGAACTGGTCGAAGCGGTTGCCACCGATCCTGGTGTGATGGCCGATATTCCCGCCTGGTCGCGCAGCACCGGCCACGAATTGGTGACGCTGGAAAAGCAGGAGAAAGTTTTTCACTTCGTCATCAAGCGATTGAAATAAATGAATCTATGGCTCATCTGCATGATGTGGATGAGCCTCATATTCGACAAAATAAATGGACATGCAAAAATGAACACTCTCATGCTCTCCCAACTTCTCGCTCTTGCGGGACTTTTGGCCGGACTCTACGGAATTTACCTTCGCTACGCTGAGACCAAGCGCCGCGCCCTGCCCGCTGACAAATCTCCGCTCAAGGGCAATCCGCAGCATGGCGTTACGTATGCGTTTACAACCGGCATGATGCCGTGGGCCAAAGAGTCGACTCGCATCCACATGATCGCGTACTTGCGCGGCATTGGCTTCCACGTTGGAATCTTCACCGCGATCGGCGCGTTGCTCATCAGCCCGTTTTGGGGACTCTTGCCGGCAGTGTTAAGTACGCTCCTGATGATCGTGCTCGGCATCGGTTCATTACTCGGAGCGGCGGGCGGCGTGATGCGCCTTGCCGAGCACAACCTGCGCGGACTGTCCATCCCCGATGACCATTTCGCTGTCTGGCTGGTAACGGTTTGGATGGCGGTGTCCGCTCTCGCAGTTTGGAATGAAGCGTTCTTAGTCAGCTTCTATGTTTTGTCTGCGATCACGCTGGCGTATGTTCCGCTTGGAAAGATCCGCCACTGTCTATATTTCTTCTTCTCGCGCACGTTCTTCGGAAAGTTTTTCGGACGCCGCGCGGTATTTCCTCATCCCGTAGTTGCCAAATAGAGGTGTGCCATGACTGAAACAATTGAACTTGCCCTGAAGACTCTTGAAGCGCAACTGAATCAGCCGCTGGAAACCGCGCTCGAAGCCTGCGCCCGCTGTGGACTTTGTGCCGAGGCTTGTCATTACTATCGCGCCGAACCGAAAGTGGAACACATCCCCGCTTTTCGCGCGGAACGTTTGCGCGATGTCTATCGCTACGAACATGATTTTCTCAGCCGCATTTTCCCGGCCTGGACCGGCGCGAAAAAACTCGATGAGCCAATGCTTGCCAGCTTGACTGAGATGGCATTCAGCCAATGTACATTGTGCAGGCGATGCACGGTGAATTGTCCGCTTGGCGTGGACACGCCGTTGATGATGCGCGCCATCCGCGCCATGGCAACCGCTTCGGGAACCGCGCCGGAAATTTTGGTGATGCTGGCGGACGCCGCGATTGAAAAAGGCAAAGACCCGTCTTTTTATAAAGATATGTTCCTTGAACAGATCATGGAAATGGAAGAACAACTGCGCGACATTACCGGCGACCCGTCTGCGAGTATTCCTGTTGAAAAACAAGGCGCAAAGATTTTATACG
>JAKBYW010000396.1:0-3008 GCA_021840275.1 Chloroflexota bacterium
AAGACAATTCCTGCCGTAAAGCCTGCGTCCTTCATCTTCTGTCTCTTTCAGATTTGCGACCCAACCTTTTGCCACGCGACGGATGAAGGCCTCGGTAAAGATCGAGCGCGTGCCATTTGTAAAGGGTGCCTGGTCTCTTCGCAAATCTTCGATGATATGTTTATCTTCGGCGCTCAAAAATCTAGACTCTTCCACAAAGTTGCGGAATCGTTCAGAGATCAGCACATCGCGTCCATCGCGGACAATGTAAACCAGTTTCGCATCTGGATAGACTGCATGCAAGTCACGCACGGCTTGTCCGTGGATCGTGGATGAGGGGCTCTTATCGCCGACGATCATCTTGCCTGCGCGAGCCGCGTCGCGTTCCAGGATGAAGTCGGCGGCGGCACGTAGGACAAGCGGCGAAAGATCGCGTCCCTGATTCCAGCGGTTGGACTTGCGCGTCAGCCACTCTTCAATCTCCGACGAATCAACCAGCGATTTCAATAACGGTCGGCGTGTGAAGAAATGCGCCTGGTAGTTGCAATGCACTTCGGGGTGCAGACGCGCGAGGCGCATGAGGAGCGTCGTTCCTGAACGAGCGTGGCCGAAGATGAAGAATTTCTCGCGCGGAAAGAATTGCTTGATCTCCGCCACCTCCTCGGGTGTAATGGCAGGGATGGGATTGCGGCTTTTCTTTTTGGGGTCACCCTTGAGCAGAATGCGGGCGGCGGATTTAAAGCGAGAAAGCATTATTGAATCTCCAAATCATTTAATCGCTTTTGAATAGAAGCAGACATTTTGTTCATAAGTTCTTTATCACGCCCAAGATCGAACTTTTGAGCATTATTCCAATCATAAAAGAAAGCTGGATTTCTGCGTAAATCATCCGGTTCATTTTCATAGCGCGGAAAAATGTGAGCATGTAAAGCCGGTTCACCGTTTCCAAGAATATCGTAATTCATTCTTCGCGCGCCGGTAATCTCCAATAAAGTATCGCCAACGATTGTCATGTCGCGTAAAAAAATTGCGCGATCTTCCAATGATAATGAATTTAGTTCATAAACAACTGGATCGGGCAAAAGCAAGCAATACCCGCGAAGGAATTGCACATCGCCTAAAACAACCCATCCTGAAGGAACACGGCAAATCACGGTTGGATTTTTTCCTTGCCTTGCTTCTTCAACACGCTGATGAATCATTGTCGCCACGGATATTTTCCTATCTCTTCCAATTCAACATGATCAACCCCACCAGACAAACAAAAATCCCAACGATATTCACCCACGAGATTTTATCTTTGAAAAAGAAAATCGCCACTGGCAGTAAAATCAGCGATGCCACCACATTGACCAACACCGCGGCGATGCCAAGATTCCAGCCTGCGCGATAGACCATCAAAAAGCCGAACTCGATTCCAACGATGGCGATGGCAAGCAGGAAGCTGGCCCAGTTGAGTTGCTTCAACTCGAAGGCGAGTCCGTTTTGGGCGGGGAAAAGAAGCGTCGTTATCAGTGTAATCCCAAGCGCGACAGCATAAGTCACAACAAGCGAAATGGCAAAGTTAATATTGGACGGCACACTCTTGGCGCTAAAGTGATAGAGCGCGCTGCAGCAAATCGCGAGCGTGATGGAAAAATAAAAGAGGAACATGGATTTTGATCCGGCCATAAAGTTGATCCTTTCAATTGAAGGTTGGCAAAGCCGGATTGAGACTTTTCACTCAGTCCCGTCGGGGACCTTAATGCAGGTACATTACTTCAGGTTGGATCCAAACGGGTGGTATTTTGTTTGGGTCGCTAAGGCATATTAGACTGGGCGTCCGCGATGTAGAAGAGGGATTCGTATAAACCCATCCATATCCCCAATAACATCCTGCCAGAACGGTGGCGTCAAGTGTTTGAAAATCTCCCAGCACGAAAGTGTAAGTAACACATTCCCCCTGATCATTGGGTGTGTTCATCCCAAAAGAAAGATTCACCTGGGCACCCGTTTTATTTACAAATTCCACTTGTACCAAAGCACCTTGCGGCTTTTGAGGCGGCACCTGATTGCACGCGTCGGCCGGATTGGTCGGTGGCACAGCTGTCGCAACGACCGGCGGCAGGGTCGGGAGCGACGCAAAAGTCGGGAAGGGTGTTGGAGAGGGCAGAATAGGCGTGACCGTGGCGGTCGGGAGCGCGGCCTGGGTCATGGTCATCGCGACCCAGGCCTGAGTCAGGGCCGCATTTTGGATATCAGTCATGTTCAAGGTGGGCGTTGCGGCCGGTCCGCAGGCGGCAAAGGCGAGGATGATTAGAATTGAGAGTAGATACAGAAATTTCTTGTTCATTTGTTCTCCGTGACCCCATTTTTACCACGAAGTGTCATAAAGGGACACAAAAGTTTTTGAACCGCAAAGCATGCTAAGTGCGCGAAGATTTAAAAGCTTTTTCTTAGCGTTCTTCGCGGCCTTTGCGATTCATTTTCTCCAACACCTTCAATATAAACTCCGCCGTTCGCTTGCCTGAGGTTCCATCGGTGAATGTGATTTCGTCTTCGATGAATTTCCGTCTCTGCGCCGCGTCGAGAGCGGGATTCGTTAAATAGAGATTCAACGCGTCCCGAAGCTGACTCTCGTTCTCGGCCACGCGTCCCGCCTTTGCATCGCGGAATCTTTTGTGCGTCGGCCAATTGCCAATCTCTTTCAAAGACAACGAATATTTATTTGGTTTATTCCAACCGCCAGGGACATCAATCGTTGCGGCGATCATCGGCGTATCATGGACAGCAGTCTCGACCAGCATCGTCGAATAGACAGTCACAACTACATCCGAATACGCCATCATGGACGATTTCTCGTCCATGTCTTCGCCGCCGTAGTAGCCGAGTGAACCGCCCAACGCCACAGGCTGAACAACATGCACATGCGGATATTTCTTCTCCAAGTCGAAAACTCGTGCGCGTTCATCTGCAAAAATTTTCGGCTTATCTTGAAAATGACTCGGATGCAGACGAATCAACAATTGCGAAGGCTCTGCCAACGAATC
>JAKBYW010000397.1:0-3001 GCA_021840275.1 Chloroflexota bacterium
TCAGTTCGTGCAAGTGCGGCGTCGTGTCGTAAATTTTCTTGAACTCGGTGATCTCCATCGCGTCGGTCATGGCAGTTGCGCGGCCGGAAACGAAAGGCACGAGTTTTGCAACGCGGTCCACTTCGGGCAGAGGAATATCCATCACGCGCGCCACATCACGCAAGGCGGCCTTCGTGCCCATCGTGCCGAACGTGATGATCTGTGCCACTTTGTCGCCGCCATATTTTTCAGCGCAATATGCGAGCATCTCACTGCGGCGGTCGTCGCGGAAGTCGAGGTCAATATCGGGCATCGAGATGCGGCCCGGATTGAGGAAACGTTCAAAGATGAGATCGTGCTGGATGGGATCAACCAGCGTAATGTTGAGCGTGTATGCGATGATCGAGCCAGCCGCCGATCCGCGTGCGTTGTACCAGATTCCATTTTCGAGAGCGTAGCGACACAAGTCCCACACGATCAGGAAGTAGGCGTCGAATCCCATCTTGTGAACTATGCCCAACTCGTAATCGAGTCTTTCGTGGACTTCCTGACTGCCGGCCCGTTCCCCGTAGCGTCTCTTCGCTCCTTCTTCGCAAAGGTGACGCAAATAAGTATCGGTGGTGAATCCCTCTGGGACTGCAAAATCGGGCAGGTGATACCCCTTGAAACCGAGGTCAACATTGCAGCGCTCGGCGATGAGCAGTGTGTTACTCAGTGACTCAGGCACTTCGGCGAAGAGTTGACTCATCTCTGCCGGGCCGCGCAGATAATACGACTCATCCGTCATGCGCATGCGCTCGGTATTGCTCAACAGCGAGTTGGTTTGAATGGCCAGCAGAATATCCTGCAGACGCGCATCTTCTTGATCGATGTAATGCACGTCGTTGGTGGCGATATATTTTGCGGAATAGCGCACGCCCATGTCGAGCAGGCGGCGATTTAAATCTGTGATCTCTGGAATATTATGTTGTTGCAGTTCGACGAAGAATCTGTCCGGGCCGAAGACGTCGTAATACCAGTTCATGCGGCGCACGGCTTCTTCGGGGTTATCGTCGAGCAGCGCGTGCGGAATTTCGGCGGACATACAGCCCGAGGTGCAGATTAGCCCTTCGGAGTGAGCCGCCAAAAAGTCCCGGTCGATGCGGGGATAATAATAGAAGCCTTCCAATTGAGCGGCGGACGCGATCTGGAGCAGGTTCTTGTATCCGGCCTCATTTTCCGCCAGCAAAAGCAGATGATGGGATTTTTTGTCGAGTTTGGAATCGCGGTCGGTCATGCCGCGTGCCGCCATGTACGCTTCGAGGCCGATGATCGGTTTGATGCCTTCGGCTCTGGCAGCCTTGTAAAAATCGATCACACCGAACATCGTGCCGTGGTCCGTGATGGCCACGGCAGGCATGTTCATTTCCTTGACGCGCTTGACCAGCTTCTTGATGTTGCTGAAGCCGTCGAGCAATGAATATTCGGTGTGAACGTGGAGGTGGGCGAAGGACATTCTTTTGGTTTAAGGTTGAAAGTTGGATGGTTGGGTTGAGGAGATTATAGCACGCATGTTCAAACGATTAGTCGGCGGTTGACTTAAAAAATACACCGGTCACAAAACGAGGCTGGTGAATTTTTTGTTTTATGTTTTGCATCTTTTCAATAAAGCGGGGTGTGGGATGTTTTGGGCGGGCTTTGCGGTTCAACTTTGGCATTTGTACGACCGTAAATCCTCTTTTATGGCATGGATGTTTCTATGGGTAATGTGTTCCATTCAGACGATATACAGTTGCGTTCCTAAATGTGATCTCGACATGATAATGATCGTCGATGAACTTTAGTACTTCGTCAATGTTTGACGGCAGATAAGGCCATTCAAAATGGGCGGTAAGCTGGGTTGCCCTTTTTTGTGGATCCAGAGAAAGCGCCTTGGTGTATTCCATGTCAACGATCAGGACGGGCCGATTGCCGGTAAGATCGCGCATGAATTGGCCGCTGAACTGCTCTGACAGATTTGAGTCGAGTAATAAGGGATAGGTAATGTAAGCAGTGGCGGAGGCGCGGTGCGCCATCAAATTCTCGCCCGGGAAACCACCCCAGAATATGACCTGATCGTGCGGACTGGTGTTATCTTCCACGTACGTCGAAATCGTGGAGATACGCTCGACGTCGGTGCGCTTGATCACATTTGTAAAAGATATCAAATATTGGAACGCCTGGCCACTGACGACAAAAAAGATGATGGCGAGTACTAATGTAGAACCGACAAGAACAGGCTCGGCCATCCGCATATTTTGCAGCTTGAGAATCAATTTGCCTTGGATCGTATGGATAACCAATCCGCCAAGCAACGCTATGAAAGGCAGCCAGTTCATGAAGTAATGTGCATAGTTCCTTTGCGCCGGGTCGCTTACACTGACTGCGAAAGGGCATCCAATCACGAGCAGGAGCAACATCGCTGATGGCTTGGTCCGCCATTGCCGAATTAACAAGAACAATGCAATGATGTAACCTATCAGGCCGATCCATCCAACAATTCCCAATATCTGGAATCCGGCGACAATAGCGGGCGTGCCGGCAAATTTTGTTTCGCTGTAGGTTATGTTGTACAGGATGGAAGCCGCGAACATCTCATTGAATAAGTGTTGTGTCCAAAAATAAATTGTTGTGCCAAGAATGGGTACTAGCGCACCAATTGCCATCCAGATCAATTGTTTGAATAGGGTGTGGCAATTTCGGCGCAGGACTTGCAGCGCTATCAGGGTCAGAACAATGGCAGTTTCCACCATTGCATTATTGGCCCTGAACATAAAACTGACCCCAAACGCCAGTCCCACCAACAAGTTAGCCCAGGGGTTTTCTGGAGATTCAGTGAGTTCCAGAAAAAGAAGCAGGGCCAGAAAATGAAACGGAAGCGGATATTCCTCGGTCGAATTTCCACCCTGTAGTGTGATGTTGAGACCGTACAGCCAAAGGACTGTTCCGAACAGAGCCGGTAAAACTCCCCACAATTTTTTTATTAAGATATAGGAAAACCAGA
>JAKBYW010000398.1:0-2995 GCA_021840275.1 Chloroflexota bacterium
CGCGAGCCTTCGACGGCTGAATCCACACACAATTGCGCGACCGTTAACTCGCGCCGGCACAACTCGGCAATAGGTTCGGGTAATGCGCCCATGTGAACAGGATGAATCCCTGCGCCGTTTACAAAGGCCGGCGTTTCAACGGTTGAGCCCATCGGCAGATTGGCAATTTGTCCAATGTTGGGCAGGTTGGCGGCGATATGATAATGATTGCCATTGCCGGCGATATTCTCGATCATTTCCAGTGCGCCTTCAGAATCGGTGTCAAGCAATGAATCAACGCCAACTTTGCCGTTGGCCATTTCATTTAGTCGGTTGAGGCTGGTGTCACGCAGGCTTGTATATAAATCCCAATCGTAGAGTTTGATATCGTATTTCTCCCAGGGCTTGGTCACTGGGTCAGAAACCCAGGGAAGATATTCGCACAGATGCGTGTCGCCGGGAACGGGGAACAAGCCAAAGGCGTTGAAAACGTCTCTCGTGAGCGGCTCAAATTTCGGGTCGAATGATGCGAAGCGTTCGCGAAAGAGCGGATAAAGATCGTCGCCGGTGCGTTTGTCGCGGATGGAGAGAATCCAGGTGAAGTGATTCGTTCCAGCGGCGCGAATGTCAACAAGAGGAAGAGTCTGATAGACAACTTGCTGGCGCAGAGGACGCCCCGTAGTGTCGGCCTGCATTCCGGTGATACCTTCAGGCACTTCAATACCGAGTTCTTTTTCGAGCATCATGCCGACGAAACAATAACCGATAAGAATTTGATGGCACAGGCCAACCGCTTTTATCGTTGTGTGACGATTGATGAGATCGCAGATGCGCACCATCGGATTAGTGAAATTGATGAACCACGCCTCGGGACAAGCTTGTTCCATGTCGCGCGCGATCTCGAGCACAGGCTGAACGTTGCGCGCCGCGTGCGCAAATCCACCGGGGCCGCCGTTTTCGCCATAAGGTTGGCGAAGTCCGTGCTTTTGCGTGAGTTCAAAATCCTTGCGCCATAATTCTTCACGCTGACCGACTTCGATTGCCGACACGACGAACTGCGCTCCGTCGAGTGCATCTTGATGATGAGTGTGCGCGCTGATGGTGAACTCCGCCTCCCACTCGACGTTGAGGCGGTTTGCCAGCCGATGAACGATATCCAGGCTGTCAGCGTTTCTGTCCACCAGCACCAGCGTGGAGCCGCGCAATTTCTTCGAGTGCATGATGGCCGAGAGTGTGTTCTCACCGAACGAGGCCGAGCCTGCGCCGATGACTGTGATCTTGGTTGGGAGAGTCATGTTGTGTTCCTTTCTAGGATTTTTTATTTTACGTCAAAGTAAATGAAAACGCCCGGATGCTTATCCGAGCGTACTGGTGTTGAAGATTTGCTATTTCGTTTGAATGGTCACATCGGCGCTCATGCCCCAGAGCAGATTCTGTGGCTGTTTATCAAATTCAATTGTGACTTTATAAACCCAATCCGCGTTATATTTTGTCGCCATCGGAGCAATCGCGATTACTTTGCCAGTGAAGTCCTGATTCAAAGCTTTGATATGTATCGTCGCAGTTTGGTCGATTTGAACGCCAGCGATATCACGTTCGCTCAGGTCGGTGGTTTCGATTTGCAAATGCGCCAGGTCGCCGATCACGGCTGCAACTTGACCCGCCTGGACAAGTTGTCCGGGCACTATATTAAGCGAAACTACTGTGCCATTATAGGGCGCTACAAGCGTTCCTTGAGCGAGCATCGCTTGCGCAGTTTCCAGCGCGGCCTGGGCTTGTACAACCTGGATATCTGCAATCCGCCGGAGTTCAGGCGGGCCACTGAGATATACTTCCTTGCCATCCGCGTTGGTTGTTTTCTTCTGATATCTGCGGATAATTGCTTTCGCCTGCGCGGAAACGAGAGCCGCCTGCGCCGCATCGACTGACAGACTTAGGTCGGGGGTGTTCAATACAACCAGGGTTTGGCCCGTTTTGACATTATCGCCTTCTTTTACACCCACTTCCTTGACTGGGGCAGAAAGTAGGAATCCCAATTGCGATGTCTGGGCTGGAGCGACAACCGCAGATGCTGTCACGCTGCTGGAAGTCGAAGAGCTGGTAGTAATAGGTATGGTCGGTGGGCTGGTCGGGAGAACTGCGGGAGTTGGGGCCGCGCATCCGGCCAGGGCCATGCTTAATATCACGCCCGCCGTGAGCTTGGTCCAGCAAAATTGTTTCATTGCTGTCTCCTGATCTTATTGACCGGTCGCGATTTTTACATCGGTGGTCATGCCCCAGCGCAAACCTTGAGGTTGTTCATCCAGCGCGATGGTCACTTTATAAACCACATCGCCGCCGACAGTGGACGAAATGCGGGATACGTCAATCACTTTGCCGGTCAGTTGTTTGTTCAAAGCCTGAATGGAGACATCCGCTGATTGTCCAACCTGCACTGCTGGAACATCGCGTTCGCTTAAGTCAGTCGTTTCAATTTGAAAATGTGAAAGGTCGCCGAGAACGACTACGATCTTTCCGGGCGTGACGGTTTCAGCAGGAGAAATATCAACAGATGCGATGGTTCCATCCATGGGTGCAGTCAATGTAGCTTCGGTCAGCGTGGCTTTGGCTGAATCAAGTTGGGCTTGAACGCGGTCTATATCGGCCTGAGCGGATTTCAGGTGTTCCTGATCGGTGCCAATGCGTATTAGGTATTGAAGCTGGGTTTTTGTGGCATCTACATTGGCTTGAGCTTGCTTGACCTGTGCTTCAAGCAAAGTTGTGTCGAGTGTGACCAGAGTCTGTCCGGCTGACACTGTGTCTCCAGCTTTGACTTCGACGGTCTTCACTGTGCCAGTCAACGGAAAGCTCAATTGCACGCTTTGTGCGGGGACAACTTGTCCCGAGGCGGAAACGCCCTGCGAGGCCGAGGCCGGTTGAGCGTTCAGAACGACCGTGGGAATCGCCGCTGGTGTGGATGTTGCGCCGCAGGCGGTCAGAGTCATTCCAAGAATAATCAGCACGATTAAATATATTT
>JAKBYW010000399.1:0-2969 GCA_021840275.1 Chloroflexota bacterium
TCCGCACGCTGGCGTTGACCCTGATCCGCATCGCCAATGATTTTCGTTTGCTGGCGTCCGGGCCATCCACCGGTTTGGACGAAATTCGTTTGCCCGCTGTCCAACCGGGCTCGAGCATCATGCCGGGAAAAGTGAATCCGGTCATGGCCGAGATGCTCGACCAGGCCATGTTCCACGTCATCGGCTGCGATACGACGATTGCGCTGGCGGTGCAAGCCGGGCAGTTGGAATTAAATGTTATGATGCCGATCATCGCGCATAATTTATTCGAGATGATGCAGGTGACCATCGGCGCGGTGAATGCATTTACCGAACGCGCCGTCAAGGGGCTGACTGCTAATCGTGAAAAGGCCGAAGGCTGGCTTTCGAAGAATGCGATTGTGGTCACGGCCTTGAATCCAGTGATCGGATACTCGCAGGGCGCGGCACTGGTGAAAGAGGCTTTGGCGCGCAACGCGTCGATTCGTGCTGTGGCCATTGAGAAAGCAAGAGCTGGCGCGCTTAAGCATCGTGATGAGGACAGACTTGTGACCGTTGAAGAAATCGAATTTGCATTATCAGATTTGCATCGCCTGACCGAAGGCGGCATCGCCGTCGGCCCGACTGGCGGATAGGAGATATACATGCCTTTTGATCCAACTTTTCTCAGTAATTTTTTTCTAGTCCTGACTGCTTTCGGTGGGGCGTTCGTAGCTGCGTTGTGGATCGCGCTCGTGATCTGGACCTACCGCGATATCCGCGCGCGTGCGCGTGATCCGTTGGTGCAAATCCTTTCGGCGTTGCTGGTGGCAGTGCTCAACCTGCCCGGTGTGCTGGTTTATTTGATCCTGCGTCCGACGCGCACGCTCGAAGAGGAATATCAGCGCACGCTCGAAGAAGAGTCATTATTGCAGGCGCTGGAAGATTTGCCGCTTTGTCCGGGCTGTGAGCGGCGCGTCAAGGACGATTGGCAGGTCTGCCCGAATTGTCACACCAAGCTCAAGAAGGCCTGTCACAATTGCGGCAAGTTGATGGAACTTCCGTGGAATGTGTGTCCGTATTGCGCCACACCTGTCCCCGGCATGAGGCAGGAATCCGTCAACATGGACGAGGCGCTGCGCAGTCTGCAAATCGGCGAGAGCGATGGGGAAGTAAAGGTCGAATAAGATTTTCGTGGCGACAATGGTCGTCACGATATTCATTAAATAAACTTATGAAAATCGAATCTATCACCCTTCATCATCTTCGTATGCCGCTCGTCGCGCCGTTTGAAACATCGTTTGGACGTGAGGTTGAGCGCGAATGTGTTCTCATCTCTCTTGACGCCGACGGTCTGACCGGTTACGGCGAATGTGTCGCCACTCGCGATCCCGGCTATAACTATGAAACCACCGGTACGGCGATGCACATTTTGAATGATTTCGTCGCTCCGCTCATTCTTGGAAAAGATATAAAAGACGCGGCGGATTTTCAAGCGCGTGTCTCCGGCATACGCGGACATCACCTTGCCAAGGCCGGTGTCGAAATGGCGCTGTGGGATCTGCTCGGCAAGCGCGACGGGAAATCGCTGCGCGAAATGTTCGGCGGGAGGCGGCATAAAGTCGAAGTGGGGGTGTCGGTTGGGCTGCAGGAGTCGCCCGAAGTCCTGGTGAGAACCGTGAGCGGATATGTCGAACAGGGCTATGCGCGCGTCAAGATCAAGATCAAACCGGGACGCGATGTCGGCGACGCGTCTGCCGTGCGAAAAAAATTTCCCGTTCTTCGTCTGCAAGTGGACGCGAACTCAGCCTTCACTTTAGAGTCGGCACAGGCGCTCAAGCCGCTCGATGATTTGAATCTTTTGCTGATCGAACAGCCTTTATTTGAAGACGACATCTGGGACCATCACAAATTGCAGAAGCAGT
The DNA here is from genome assembly GCA_021840275.1 of Chloroflexota bacterium. GTDB lineage: Bacteria > Chloroflexota > Anaerolineae > Anaerolineales > Villigracilaceae > Fen-1038. Next base: position 1,884 of record JAKBYW010000399.1, read on the forward strand.
TCAAGACGCCGATCTGTCTCGATGAAAGTATACTCACGCCGCGTCACGCGCGCTACGCGCTGGAGATGCAAGCCTGCCGCATCATCAACATCAAGGCTGGGCGCGTCGGCGGATTAAGCCAGGCGCTGGAAATTCACGACCTGTGCCGTAAACAAAATATTCCCGTATGGTGCGGCGGCATGTTGGAAACAGGAGTTGGCCGCGCTTCGAACCTCGCGCTGGCTTCATTGCCCGGCTTCACATTACCCGGCGACATTTCGGCCTCGGATCGTTATTACAAACGCGATATTACCCGCGAACGTTTTTCACTCAACAAGGACAGCACGATCGATGTGCCGCGCGGCGCGGGTCTGGGTGTGACGATTGATGAAGATGCGCTGGCCGCGTTCACACTGGCGCGCCTCGATCTCAAACCCGAATAATTTTCCCGTGAAAAAGATATTTCCCATCCTCCTGATGGCAGCTTTGCTTATTTCCTGCGCGCCGCACGCCATCACGCCGATTGTACATCCCGCGCCTTTGATTTCAACCGGCACTTCTGCGCCGGCCTCCACTTCGTTGTGGATCAGCCCCGCTGTGCCGGATATGCTGCGGCAAGCCGCGCAAAGCTGGGGAATACCAATTGTTTTAGATTCATCATCAGCCTCGATTATCTTCAACGTGGATTCGTCGTCCGTCGTCCATGGTCCGTCGTCCATCTGGACGTATGCGCTCGTTGCGCCGTTTCCAACTGTGACGGATGGTGTGACTCTCGACGATTTAAGATCCGCGTGGCACGGTTCACCCTCACCCTTTCACCCCTCTCCCGCCGGGAGAGGGGTTGGGGGTGAGGTGCGTCCGTTATGGATGGCTGAATCCACTCTCAATGCGTTCACCGCGCTGTGGGGCGCGCCCGCTTCGGGGTCCGTGAAGACTGCGCCTGCTGATCAATTGCTGGATGAGGCGTGGAAGAATCTTCCGGCATGGGGAATCGTCCCGTTTGAGTCGCTCGATCCAAAATGGAAAGTATTGACTGTTGACGGTCAATCGCCCATTCGCAAGGATTTCGATGCCACCAAATATCCACTACAAATCACGTTTGCTCTG
>JAKBYW010000013.1:0-13538 GCA_021840275.1 Chloroflexota bacterium
CAAAAGTCAGTTCCATGTAAGTTCATACTATCTGCTAAAGGCCAAGGACTTTGACCGGGTAATGGAATTTCTGGCAGCCTGGTGGAGGCGGGAGGCGCCAGAGCGCCCAGTACCGCAAATATTTCTTTCAAAACAAAATCGACTTTTTTGATTCACTGAAACCCACCAATCGAAAAAGCGTAACCGCGGTTACGCTTTTTCTTATCCGAGGGGAGGACAGAAAATTGGAGTGGTAATCGTCACCATGCCAATTTGAGGTTCCGTTCCGACCTGGTCTTTGCTCGTGGCAAAGTTCAATGTGTCCGTTCGGCCAAAGATCAATCCTCGTTCCAGGCCGTTCGTTCGCGATCTGCTTCGTCCAGCGTTTGCCCTGCTCTAAGGTGGCTGATTCGCAATCTCATCATTTGTGTAATTGAAATTAGCCTAATTTCAATTACACAAATACCAATAAACTATAGCCCAGACCATTTCAGTCTGGGCTATAGTGATTGCTCTTCATCCCAGATGATTAAGTCTAAAACTTTCCAAACGTCCAGTGTCCAAGATCTCGATCTAATTCGTCAAGTTCCACCAAACGCATCCCCACGGATATCCAGTTTGTTCCTTTCACAGGTTGAGCATTCACCTGTTTTTGGTAGGCGATGGCTCCCGCGGTCCATCCGGCGCGGGAAAAGCCGAGGAAGAAAACCCTCCATTTTCCCTGTTCAGGTACGATCTTGGATGCTTTGTCTTCCACCAAATTAGAAATTGCCGGTCTCTCATTTGGCGCAGCTGTCCATTTGCACTCTCCAAGGATCAATATCTTCTCATCGAAGTTTATGGCAGCCACATCCACTTGAGCCAAAGCGTTCCATGCGCTTCCAACTTTCTTGGGAAGGCAAGGCAACTTACCAGCGACGCCAGCGCGGAGCGTCCATTCGCGGCAGAGTTCTTCCCAAGTGTATTGACCAATGAAATCGATCATATGCCTACTAATTTCTGCGAGGGCTTGATCTTGCATTCGCAAGGCCAATTCATCCTGTTGCTCTGCCAAAAAGCGAAAATAGAAGCGAAGATAAGGGTCTGTGATGTGATATCGGCCAGCGCGCGACTCCTCTTGTTCCTTGCGTCGAAGCGTGATAGGCACGCGGCGCGTAACAAATCCGGCTTCCATCAGCACACTCAAGTATTTTGTGGGTTGACTCTTGATACCGGTCACAGCCGCAATCTCTCTTAGGGTATGAGCTCCGTTTGCGATGGCGCTAAGGACGGCAATGTAGTTATGAGGTTCAGAGACAAAATCTTGAAGTAATAAGCGTGGTTCCCCCTGCATGATGTTGTTGGAGGTAAGCAGCTGAGATTTGATGTTGCTCGACAGGCTTTTGGCTGGATCGACTCTTTCCCAATACGCCGGAACGCCTCCCAAAATGGAGTAGAGGGCCACCCGGTCGACGGCGGAGTATTTCGGAAAAAAATGTTGAGTGGATGCAAAAGGCAGAGCCTGAAGATCCAGTTTTGCAGAAGCTCTCCCATATAAGGGTGCGCGGGGAGAGAGGAACTCGCGCTTCATCATCCCCAACTGCGAACCGGACAGGCAGAGAAAGAGATTGCATCTGCTGAGGATATGATCCCAGAAATTCTGCAACTGGCCCGCGATGCTTGGATCAGTCTCAAGCAGAAAAGTGAACTCGTCAATGAAGAGGGCTATTCTTCCATTATTGGATAAAGCGCTGATTTCCTGGAAAGCTTGCTCCCAGGTTGCGTAGGTAAATGTATCAGGAGCGCGCACTTCTGGATGAGAAAAATTGTAGATTGCTTTTGAAAAGGACTGGAGCTGCAGGGCGTTCGAAGTGGGGGAGACCACCCAGTAGAGAGCGCGCCGCGATGAGCGACGTATCCATTCGATGAGCAATGCGGTCTTGCCAATCCGCCGCCGCCCATAAAGAACGAGGAACTCTGCGCTCTCCGAATCCCAAAGCCGGTCCAACAACTCCAACTCGGGGTCACGATCCAGGAATTTGAACTTCATATCGACTCCTAAAATATAGTATACCACAAAGTATGATAATTTTGAGTATATTATTTTCGTATGAACATCTATGATAATAAACCCACAAAAGTACGACGGCGAGTCTAGCCGCGCTACAGATCAAAATCACGAAAATAAAGCCCTTTCCGGGCTCCTTGTTGAGGCGTTTTAAACGCCTATTGAGTAAAAATGAACGACTCGTGAACGGTTGCAGAACGACCTGTGAACGATGTCGTTCACCACGGCAAGATTGCCCAATCTGGTGTATTCTAGGATCTTGAACCTTGTAAGGATATAGCACCCCTCAGTATCTGTGCTGTCCAAAATGAGCGCACACTGGGATGCATCAGCGTGTGGTCGGGGCCATCTTCTTGTGCACATGCCCGTCCGGGCCGAGCTCTGCGAGCATGGCGGCAGCGAGATCGGGGCGCGTTGTGACATTTCCAGCAGGGATGTATTCGGCCAGACGATACGCTGAGACCCCCGAGCCGTTGATGAGACGGCCTGGCCGCATGATCGTCCATGCGATATCGTCGCATGAGGCGAGAAAGTCTTCCATGCGTAGCATATCCTCATACAATGTTCGACCAATGATATTGCGTAATAACGGTAACATGATGTTGTCTTGGAAGAAGCCACGACCACGCACCTCCGGTAATTGGGGGACTGCAAGACCAGCGCTTACAACCACTAACCGGCGGCAGTAATCGCTGACTCTCATAGCATCAACGATAGCCTTCGTCCCAACCGAATAGATGCGGATCTCGTGACGCGAGTATCCTGCACCCAGCGTTGACAGAACAGCATCGGAATCGCTGATTACAGGGGTGAGGGTCGCCTCGCCCATGACGTTTGCCCGGACAACGGTCAGCCCATTATTCTGAAAAGGAAATTCATCCGGACGTCGCACTGCTACAGTGACGAGGTGACCGGCCGCGAGGGCCTGACGACATAACTCCAGTCCTGTGGGGCCGTTGGCCCCGAATATAACCAGTTTCATGGTGTTCCTTTTTCTCCTTTATCTAATTTGCCTTACCAAAGCGCCCTGAAACTAAGTGAGCACTCACTCAATGTATCAGACAAAAAAAGAGATCGTTACTTACGGCGCGACCATTCGGAGCCATGCAGCCTTGAGGTGATCGGCGAAGATGGCTGCTTCTCTCTTCCAAGCCTTGTCCTTCAAAAGACGATAACGCAGGAAAAACAACAGGATTGATGACATATACATGTGAGCAATGGTCTTCGTATCTACGACTGCCGTGATCTTGCCTTCCCGTTTACAGGCATTTAGGATTTTTTCAAGACTGGCAGCACCCTCCTCAATAACTTCGTACAGGATGTTGCCAATTTCAGGGTTGATCAACGCCTCCCCAAACATGATGGATGAAATATCCGCCTCACGATGCAACAACTCGAGCCAGACTGTCGCAATCTGCTCCATAACCTCTGCTACCGGCCGTTCTTTGGAATCCTCCAATATTTTTCTCAGGTCGCCCAGAAATATGTGAGGGCTGCCCGTCACTGCTCGCACCAGATCGAGTTTTGTGGGGAAGTACCTGAAGATCAATCCTTCGGAAACGGCAGCCTCCTTGGAAATTTGGCGGGTTGTTGTCCTGGCCACTCCTTGTTGGGCGAAGAGCCGTATGGCCGCCTCCAGTATTTGCTGACGGTGTGCAGAAGCTTGTTGCTGTCGAATGCTCTGTTTGCCTATGATTGACTTTTTCATCGCCTTATTGACTCATTTGGATGTAAATGGTATCTTGGTTGATTGAGCACTTACTCAATATATAACTTAAACAAAAAATTGTCAATACGGCAAATGGGGGAGAGGGTGGTCCGAACTTATACTATGGCGATCGCTCAATTGAGATCATTAGTTGGGAAGTGAGCTTGAGACAATCACCAACTCGGGGTTACTTTTTGGGTTATGACCATGGATTCTTCCACGAGTCTTAGCTTCCCATGTTTGTAGGCCACGAGTGCGTAACTCAGTAGAAATACCATTGTCTCTCCTGGTGAAACCGAGTCACCTGCCAAGCCCTTTAATTGCGAATCTATGTCCCTGTTCCACCGATAGCCCAGATACATCCGTTTGATCCCGCTGTTATGCTTTTCTGGAAGCTGGATTTCCTGTGGCCCTTCATCCGATTCTTGCCATGTCAATAACATCTTCTTTCGAGTACTGCTCGGATGCACTTCAATGTTTAGTGTGCCTTGACGCACCTTTGCAAGTGAAAAACTTATCAACGCAGAAGCAACACTGCTGATGGTGGTCATATGTTTTTGTGCCAGTGCAAAAATGGACGAGCGAATATCTTTTGCTTTGTCGTGCAAAGCCGGGGGAATGGAATACGAAATGACAGGATGCGCTCGATCCCAGGTGCGATCCCGGTTCCGCCACGCTGCAACCGGAATGGATGAAACGGGATCTTGTGCGTTGGAGAAGCGAGTCAGTGGACTGCGTCGGCGAGTCATTGGTTAGCCTTTCTTCTCGGTTTCTCTTGTCCTATGATCGCCGAACCACTTCGCGAGTAAGTTCCTCGTACTCTTGAGAAGACCGGCTGGCAGGATCTTTCTCGAAAATTGTCTTCCCCTCGGATGGGCACTCGCGCAGGATCGTCGCGCGATGGATCGGTTTTAGAAGAATTTCGCCGAAACTTTCCTGTAGATCCGCCATGGATTTTGTACTCTCTCGGGTTTCCTCGTCATAGAAGGTGGGAAGCACGCCGAGCAACTTGCCATTCCACTCAAATTTTTCTCGCAGCGTTTTTAGAAGTTCCATGGTCTGTGCCAAGCCATCCATGGAGAGAAACTCTGTGGCGGACGGGGTCAGAACCAAGTCAGCGGCGAATAGCGCGCGCTCCTGGATGCCACCGACGGAAGGCGCAGTATCAAAAATGATGTAATCGTATTCCCTCGCCACCGGTTTGAACAGTTGGCGGATCGAATCGATCGGGCGGTTCTCGGCATTGACTACGATTTGAGCGGTCGCTGTAGTGCGGTCCCCTGGAAGGATATCCAATCCAAAGCGCCTTGTTACCCGAAACCATTGATGGATATCGGATCGGGTATTCACCAATGCCTGAAAGGCGCCCGCTTCCGGGTTGATTGCCAGCGCTGTAGCACATTGGCCCTGCGGGTCCAGATCTACCAACAGGATTCGCCGGTTACGCAGGGCTAAACCATGTGCAAGTGACACGGCGGTCGTAGTTTTACCAACGCCACCTTTTTGATTCGCAACTGTGATGCGCACTGTCGTCATAGTAAACTTTCCTCTATCTTTTGTCCTCGCACAAATAACGACTACTAACCCAGCCTTCCACGGGGTTCGATATTTCCGACCACTGCCCATCGCTGGTTACGCCAACAACGAGGACCATTTCGCCCTCCTTCAGGTACCCACGGATTTCCTTTCCGGTGCCTGTTGTGCCTGGATCAAAATGGACATTCAGCCTACCGTCTGGTACGTCCGTGCAGACTATTTCGTTAATAGACGTTGGCCGTAGGGTGGGGCTGGTGGTAGGAAATATGGATGGCGCCAGGCTGCTCCGCAATACAGGCACTGTTTGAAAGTGCTGAGTTGCAGCGAGCGAAGGAAGAGTCATAAAGAACACAAACAGGCCTACGCTCACAAGAGTCACGCATCCCAACAAGAGGGCTGTCTTCAGATTATCCTTCCCACGTGGGCGAGCAGGCGGAATTTGTTTTTCCATCGCCACTTGCCTGCGCGCACGTTGGGCTTTAAGTGTTTTCCTTAATTCATCGAGGTTCATCGTCTTTCACCGCCTTCATGAATCGGGGATTGCTTCCCATAAAGGGCCAGGCAGAAGAGAGCCGCCCAGATCAGGATGTACACCCAAGCCGGGAGATAACAGCCTCCCAGAGTGTCTGCGAGAACGATCACAGCAGTACCGAAAGTGGCCAAGGATAAGGCAATGAAGAAGGTTTTGAATCGGCTAAGTGCTGTTTTCATGTGTTGTCCATCACTTCCTCAGTACCTCTAAGCGTCGTGTTGCCCTGATCATCTTCGCCAAACTGTGCATCTTCAATAATAGCCAGCGCAACAGGCTGGCCGTTTAGGTGTGTATTGAGTATTTTTACGCCGGACAAGCGATTTAAAGTTCCAAGTGCTCCTCGCACCATTGCCAACGCCTCGCCTAAGTTGGCCATGCGCCGGGTTCCTCGCCTCTGAACCTGGATCGCGTTGGGCAGTTTGATTCGCTTTAGTGCGTCCAAGTTCAGATTGAGAAAGTTCTTCGCTGTCCGGCTTACATAGGGTCCTGTTTGCTGTGACCATTCCCGTTCACTGCCACAGGCTCAGGTCCCTCAAGAATATTCTGATCGCCTTCCTTGGGCGACATGGATGGATGGGCCGAGAGGGTGGATGCATCTACGGGTTGGGGAAGAGATGGTGTTGATGGCGCGCTGGCGGAGGAGGTTGAAGATGCTGATGTGTCTTCACTGGAAGCATCGGGGTCGTTCGTCAACGTAAGTTTCTGCCGCAATTCCAAAATCCGCGCCTTCAACTGGTCGAGGGAAGAATTCGAAGACGCAGCACCGCTTTTGGCATTGAAGTGGATTCCAACCTGGTCGCGAAGTTGATCTCGGGTCGCCTTCTCGATAGCATCCTGTGCAATCTTGATTTCAGCAAGAATGGACGCTTTTTCGAGGGTGTCCTGCTTTGCCAGCAGGTAGCTCTCGGCATGCAATAGTTCGCGCTCCATCTTGGAGACTTGATCCATATTACGCTTATGCTGGGCTGCTTCCTTTCGAGCTTCGCGGCGCGCGCGTGTAGCTGGCGAGGTCATGTGATAAATGAATCCCGCAATCACGTTGCCGACCACAACCAGGGGAATTACTACAACAGCGATGCCTGTCAAGGAGTTTGTCATCGTGCCACCCTTTGCTCCGTACATTAAGGAGTCTGTCAGGGAGGTCATCACAACCCCAACAAGGTCAATGACGAAGAAGCCTAATGATGTCCAATCCTGATATTTCTCAGTTGAACCGAATACCCAGACTAGCGACCACGCCACCGCGCCGATATCTAGTCCCCAGAGTCCTACTAGCGCTAGCATTTGGTAACCATTTGGCACTGTGGTCGAGAGAAAATCATATGAGCGCCAGCCTGTGTAAATCAGCAAAACTAAGTCGAGTAAAAGCACGATCAGGTCTCCAAATTCCAAGCCGCCATGATCGGTTTGCACAGTGGAACTGTTTCCGGTCAGCTCGTCTGTAAGCGATGTTTGATTTGTCATGTCTTCCTCCAAATTATTGTTTCGTTACGTTGTTTATGGTTTATGGATGAAAAGTTTCTTGTTACAATCCAGCTGTGACTGTCTCGCGGGGCGTCGGCAAAACGTTCCCCGCGAGTCGGTCCGCCACTACTTACTGCTTAGGGTCAATAGCACCGCCTCCTTTCGACAACAATTTGTTTATCCATACAAATGGTGGGGAACCAAACCGCAAGTTGTGCTCACTCCGCAAGGCTTTCAGGCGAATCGCAGCTGTGATCATCCCAACCGAGAGTAGGGCAGGGGGGAGGACGCGGAAGATCAAGTCGGCGTATTCCATGTTCGCTACCCGAACTGCATTTGTAGCTAGTATGTACGCGAGAAAGCCGCCGAACGCTAATCCACCCCAGAGGTGCGCCTGCTTTCCCATTAAAAGGATCATCACCAGTGCCGTCATGAGGAAGATGACCACGAATTGCAAGGCCAACAGTTCCTCACCATTGGAGAATGGTGAGTAGATCCTTTGGATCGCCATCATGGCAACATATCCACCGACCAGCCATAGCAGGATTGCGCCGGCTCGCAGGAGCCAAGGGATGATAGTTAATAAGGCAAGGACGATTCCAAGAACAAGAATGGTTAAAAAATCAAATGTAGCCTTCGCTGCGGCAACAATATTTTTCATAAGCAGTGATCGCAGGCGGGAAGATTGCTTGATATCAGGATGGTGAGTGTTTTTCATATCGTCCGCAGCTATGTCTTATTCCTCGATTTCAGTTGACAACTTTGCCAGTTGTGCTTTCGGAACTTAAGTGAAACCACTAGAGAGGATATAGGGTAAAAGGGTAGGGGGCTGCCAATTCATCTTTGAAAAATTTTCTAACATCTGTCATAGTTCACCTTTAATCGTTCAATAATCTTGGTCGATAGTAGTCAATTCATGAGCTTCGCTTGCCAAGTAATGAACAAAATGAAATCCAAGAACAAAAACCACCTGCGGAAGCCACAGGTGGTTAAGGAAGAGACATGATGATAGAATCTGCCTCAGCCTTTGCGCGCCCGTAGCGCATGGGTCAGGGCGTGTCAGTGTTCAGAGCACAAAACACGCCCGTTATTCGGGTTGATAATATCCTAATATGTTAGGATATTATACTCTTTTTTAAAAGATTTTGCAAATTTAGACTTCGGGCTTTGGTCCCCGTTTTTCCCCCATAGCCTCTACTTTGGCCAAGTATGCTAAGAGAGATTCTCGATCGACTTGCCAGACGATTGAGAACTTGCGTGCTTCGATTTTTCCCCTTCTGATCAGTTTAGTAATATATTCAGGATGAAGGCCGCTCAGTTCTGCAGCTTCGTTGACGGTCAGCCACTTACTCTCATTATTAGAAGTGGGGTGGGACCTTTCTTTACGGTTCATTGTACAGTTCCATAAATAAGAAGGTTGGATAACGCATGCAAATTTGCTTGCATGAATTCGCAGGTTTTCGTCGTTTCAATTCTACTTGACAGTTCTAGAAGAGGGAGGGTGTCAAGCTCCCATTTTCCATACCAGAGATAAGTAGACAAATTCAGGCACGCCGATGTGCGAATTTGTGGGGTGATAGAGCCTCTGACGCGTAATGCAGACGGACGTTGTTGTACTCTTCCAACCATCGTTCGGTGAGGGTGCGCATCTCCTCCAAGTTATCAAACAGACAGGCATCCAAGACATCTTCACGGAACGTTCGATTTAAGCATTTTGCGCTGGTTTGCCAGGTTGAATGTGCAGTAATTTAATGTTCTTTTCTTTGGGCCAAGTATCCAATCTCCGAGAGATCATTCCGGGCCATTGTCCATGCAGATCTGCTTGGGAGCTTCGCGTCCATCGATCAGTTGCTCCAGGACCCGAACCACACGCTCGCCTGGCAAGGATGGGTCGATCTTGATCCACTGCGCTTCGCGGTTGGAATCATCCATCACGTTGAGTGTCCAAAATGTGCGCCCATCGCTCAGAGTGTCACTTATGAAATCCAAAGACCAAGTCTGTGCGGGCTGGCTAGGCACCACCAGAGCTTGGCCACACGAGCAGGCAACCTTCGCTGCAGATTCAAAGCGATTTCGCAATAGACCCTTCGAACCCCTCTCATGTTAAAAGACAAAAACCAACCAATGACAAGCAGCCTAAAGCAAAGTTGGTGGTGGACAATACCGAATCTATACCCTTCGGAGCCTTTTTACAGACCTACATTTTTTATATTCAAGAATGCATTTTCCGACACGAACCAGTTATCACAACATGAGGCGGTTAAGCCAGAACAATAGCATATTTCTAAACACTCGATCAGTCTCGCTTGATCAAGCCCTCTTGCAACGCAAATTTAACCAGCGCGGCGCGCGTCCTCAAATCGAGTTTTTCCATACCGCGCGCCCGATACGTTTCTACCGTCTTTGCGCTTAAACTGAGTTGTTCGGCGATCTCTGCGCTGGTGTATCCCAATGCGACCATTTTCAGCACTTCCTGCTCGCGTTCGCTGAGGCTACCCCAAACATCTTCTTTATGAGCGGGCTGGGATTCAGGAAGCATATCCTCCAGCAGAATGCGCGTCATCGATGGCTGGACATATACATCGCCATGCAAGACCGCGCGCATCGCAGAAAGCAATTCGGAGTCCGCAGCTTTCTTGAGTATATAACCGCACGCGCCTTGTTTCAATGCCTGTCGCAGGTATTGCGGATCATCGTGCATGGTAAGGATGAGGATGCGCGCGGTTGGAACGAGTTTTCGAAGAGCAGGGAGCGCGTCCAAGCCGCCAAGCGCGGGCATGCTCAGATCAAGCAGGATCAGATCAGGTTGAAGCTGTTCGGCAAGGGAGAGTGTTTCGGTTCCACTGGCCGCCTCCCCAACCACTTCATATTCGTTCGTGCTTGTGAGCAAAAGGCGCAGGCCAGCGCGTAGGACGGCGTGATCATCGGCAAGCAAAACGCGGGCGGTCATCATGTCGCCTCCGACCTCACCCCCGGCCCGCTCCTACGGAGTGCTTCGCGATCTCCTGAAAGGAGAGGAGCATGCAACGGAATTTCAATGAATATGCTTGTGCCATGCTCAGGAATGGATTCGATGGTCAGCGTGCCATTCAACAACTCGGCGCGTTCGCGCATGCCGAGAAGTCCGAGGTGACGTTCCCCGTAATTTGCGCTTGTATCAAAGCCAACTCCGTCATCCTCCACAATCGTGCGAACAATATCGCTGTGGCGCTCTACCAAAATGCTGGCAGACCTTGCACGAGCATGACGCGCGACATTGGTCAGCGCTTCCTGCACAATGCGATAGATGGCGGTTTCCACATTCCCAGGCAATCGGTCATCTAATTGAATGCTGACATCCACAAGGATTTTATAGCGCGCCTGCCATTCTTGCGCCAGATGCTCCAATGCCGCAACTAGCCCCAGGTCATCCAGCGAACGCGGGCGAAGTCGCATGGAAAGATCGTGAACTTCATCGAGTGTACGCGATGCGACTTGCCGCAAGTCGCTGGCTTTCGATTTGGACGCGCATTGTGCGCAGTTTGTTTCCATAATCCGCAATCCAACCAGAAGAGACGTCAAATTCTGGGATGTGGAATCGTGAAGTTCGCGCGCGATGCGGCGGCGTTCGTCTTCCTGCGTAGCAATTACCTTTTCAAGCAGTTGGCGACGCAATGATTCGCGCTCGCGGCGGAGTTCATCCGTGCGCGCCAATTCTTCGGTCATTTTATTGAATGCTTCAGCGAGATCGCCGATCTCATCGTTTGCCCAACGCGGAACGCGCGGCGAGAAATCGCCTTTAGCAACTGCTTGCGTGGCTTTCACCAGTGTCAGGATGGGACGCGTCAAAACCCATGTAAGAAGGATGGCAATCAAGATGCCCGTCGCTGAAACCAGGACGATGGTGAGGAGCAGCTGCGCCGTTAGCGTGGATAGAGCTGTTTGCATAGAAGCATCTGAAAGTCCGACGCGAGCCGTGCCAACTTTCCCATCGAGGATGGGCACGGCAGTATCCCACACGAGACCCTCATTTGTCTTGATCAAAACAGTGTGATGATATTCATTTGGCTGAACCGAGTTCATCGAAAGCAAGCCGGGAGGAAAACCGCTTGAAAATGTTTGAGCAATCACCTGTCCTTGCGGATCAACGATAAAGGCATAACGCACGTTGGGATTGTTGGCAAGCGTTTCATCGAGCAAATCGTGCAGGCTGAGCAGATCATTGAGCAGGATCGGATCTGTGGAACGGGCCGCTAGGTCGCGCGAGACCGAAACACTTTGTTCTTCGAGCTGGGCGGCCATGGTCGCGGTTATGGCATAACGCGATTGGATGATCACGCCAGCACCGAGCAGTATGACCAATCCCAGCACAATGCCAAGAATCTTCGTGCGAACGCTAACCGCACCAGCTATCGCCCAGAAACGTTCAAAAAGTTTTTTCGATATCATGGCTGCATCGTTGAAGAGGGGGCCGCATTTACCAAGGAGCGCACGCTTTCATACGCACTGTCTTCGATGGTCACAAAGCGTTCGACGCCGATGGACGACAAAGCGGCTTTTGCCTCTGGATCCGAGGCCATGTCGAGGAGCAATGTCTGTAATTCAGCCCGGACTTGCGGGCGGATCAATGGGCTGACCACGACAGGCGGAATTCCAAAATCGGGGGAACGTTGAATGACTTTCACTTTCTCCGCCAGCGACGGATCGCTCGTCAATGTGTATTCATATACCATGGAATCAACCGCCGCGCTGTCGGCCAATCCGCTGGCGACTGCGCGAATTGCCTCGTCGTGGCTGTAGGTGAAAAATGTGCGCGAGAAGAATGTTTCGGGAGTGAAGCCAAGCTGTTGGATAAGGTAAGCCGGATACAAGCGGCCGGTCAATGAGATGGGATCGGTAAATGCGAAGACCTTGCCGCGCAGATCAGCCATGCTTTGAGCTTTGCTGTTCGATGGCACGATCAGCAGCGAGTTATATGTCGTCTTTCCATTGACCTGCGGTGCGGCGAGCAATTCCATGCCGAACGAATCATGTCCTTGCACATAAGGCCCGCTGCAAACGAAAGCGATATCCACTTCGCCATGTTCGACCAAGTCATTCACTTCGAGATAGGTGCGCCGTTGGACCAGCTCAACGGGCCGGTTCAGTTTCTTGCCCAGGTAATCGAGAAGAGGTGAATAAGATTCAATTGTTCCCTTCGGCGAGATGATCGCTCCAACAGCCACACGCAAAGGTACTTCTTCGTGTCCCTCCGGCGTAGGCAAGGGTTGAAGATTATTCAAGTTAACGCTTCCAGCAATTTCGGTCTGCGGGATGGCAGAGCACGCTGTCAGAAGGAGGATAGCCAGGAAAAGAATAATTCGTTTCATATTTTTTATCTGGTTTCTTCTGTGAATGTAGCAAATCAGACAAAGGCTGTCCAGTGATGAATATCACGTAAGTCGAAATTAATTTCGACTTTTCGGCTTACCCTCCGAGTTGGCTCATGCCGCGCTGGGAACCGGCCGGCATGGAAATGAGCATATCGTGACGTTCGGGTTTGTTCGCGACGGCTTGATAAAAATATTTTTCAAGCGGCTCACCTGTGCGCGCTGCCTCGCGCAAGGAAACCTCATTTGGTATGACAAGACACGAACGCAGCCTGCCATCCGATGTCAATCGCAAACGATTGCAACTCTCACAAAAATGTTCGCCGAGCGGAGAGATAAATCCAATCGTGCCAAGCGCGCCGGGAATTTTATACGTCCGCGCAGGACCGTTGCCTTGCAGAGAAGTCGAAGGTCTGAGGTTGAAGGTTGCAAGTTGGGCGCGCATTTCCTGCACGGAGAAATATCGCTCACTCGGCGTGGGGAAACCTTCGCCCCAATCCTGCGCGTTGCCAATCGGCATCACTTCGATGAAGCGCACATGCCAATCGTTCTCCATCGTCAAACGCGCGAGCGCGAGCAATTCGTCGGCGTTGAGACCGCGCACGATGACGGTATTCAATTTGATGGGCGCGAGATGTGCACGTTCGGCGGCGGCGATTCCGCGCCAGACGCGGTGGATGTCTCCGCCACGCGTGATGCGTCTAAATTTGTCGGCGTCCAAAGAATCCAAGCTGATGTTAACGCGTTTGAGTCCTGCATCAGCAAGTGGTTGTGCGAGTCGTTCCAACATCATCGCATTCGTCGTGAGACTGATTTCTTCGATGCCAGGGATGACCACAATGCGGCGGACGATCTCGACGACATGCGGATGAATAAGCGGTTCGCCGCCTGTGAGGCGGACTCGCTTCACTCCGCCCTAGATCG
>JAKBYW010000400.1:0-2955 GCA_021840275.1 Chloroflexota bacterium
TGATCGTCTGTCCAAGTGATGAAAAAGTGGATGGAGATGGACTAATCGAACTTAACACGAACCCACTGCCTGACGAACCTGGAGGCGCGGCTACATTGATGGGAATACTGACCAGCATCGTGCGCGTGCTTGTGATCGTGATCGGAAATTGGGCAAAGGTGCCAACCAGTATCATTGGACTAAACTGGGTCGTAACCTGAACAATGATCCGGTCGCCGTTTTGAACTATGTTGCTGCCGATTGGGCAGGTATCCGCCCCGGGTGTTGAATTGACGCCTTGAATCCGAGTGCTACCCAAGTCGCGGTCATAGGTGATTTTTATGTCTGAATTTGCAAAGGTATTGAGAAAGCCGACTTTCTGCGCCGCCGCACGGATGCCCGTGCAATCCTGGTAGAGCGGCGTTCCGGAGGCGTTCGTGCCGGAGGCCGATCCATAGCGGGCGGCCTCGCGGCTGGCTGTCACTACGGATGCGTAAATGAAAATCAACCGTCCGCTTTCGATCAGACCGTAAATGATCGTCAGTAGAATCGGTAACACCAGGGCAAATTCCACCATCGCTTGCGCGCTTAGCTGTTTGCGATTTTTGCGGGCTTTGGACGAAAAATGCCTGAACATAATTACCTGCTGCCTTATTAAAAATTCCTGTAATTGATTAGCTGTAGAGAGAGAAAGTTCCCGAAAAAAGGGTATCTTCAATAGCCTGAATAATTACAAATTCCTTTTTTACTTTGGCACTACGGCTATGATCCAATTTGGAATGAACATAATGAAAAATGCGCTGGCAATGAAAAAAGGCCCGTAAGGCATGAAGACCATCAAGGCCTGCCGGCCGTATTTTTTCGTGATCACCAGATATAGAACCAATAAGATGCCAACGATGCCGCCCAGTAAAATCCCAAGCAGCAGGCTGAACCAGATAAAAGGCCAGCCTATGATCAAACCCAGCACTCCGGCCAGGATTACATCTCCTGCACCCAATGCTTCTTCGTCATCTGCTTCCTGGCCGGATGCCCGCATGCGTTTTGTTCTCAATTTCGAGAAGAGCGTTCCAAAGTAATATAAGACCAGCATAATGACGAAGCCGCCCAGTCCGCCCAACAGTGTAGGCACCAGCCCATGCAGCCAGGCACCCAGCCCAAGTCCGAGAAGAGCGCCGAAGATGCTGGTGGGGTGCAGGATCAAACGGTGTTGGATGTCTATGAAGAAGACCACCGCATAATACGTCAATAAAACCATGCCAAGCGCGTATCCCATGCGATGTGGATTGATCCATGTGTAAAGACTCAAAGCCAGCATCATTATTTGGACGATCCATGGGCGCAGGCCGCGGCGGTGTCCGCAATGCCTGCATGGCTGAAAAATCAAGTATGCACCCAAAGGATATTCCCAGGTGCATTGCGCGCAGACCGGACGCGTAAAGCGGCGGGTGAGAGGCAGCGTGTCTGTTAAATAATTAACGACCCAACCGCTCAACCATCCGATCAAGAGGGGGAAGATAAGGATAAACGTCATCTCGATTTCATTATATTCCAAATGGCCGTTATTTCTGTTCGTGTAAGTCAACTGTAAGGCGCTTGGCGAATTGTTCAAACTGCCTTACAATCCTTTCGGATTTCCCAGGAGATGATGAAGATATGGAAGAATTTATTATAGAAGGTGGCGTGCCTTTACGCGGCGAGATCACACCGGCGGGAAACAAGAATGCCGCTTTGCCGCTTCTGGCGGCTTGTTTGTTGACGGATGAACCGGTTGTTTTGCGGAACGTGCCGCAGATCCGTGACGTGCTTGACATGCGCCGTTTGATCGAAAGCCTCGGCACACGAGTCGAAGATTTGGATGCGAATACCTGGCGGCTCACTTCCCCGACTTTGCGGCCGGGCGGTCTTGACCTTGACCTTTGTCGCCGCATTCGGGCCTCCATCCTGCTGGCGGGACCGGTCACGGCGCGCGCTGGCAGGCTGCACATCCCGCCCCCCGGCGGGGATGTGATTGGTCGTCGTCGTTTGGATACGCACATTTTGGCCCTGCAATCTCTGGGCGCAGAAGTGACTTATGACCGTGTGTTTGATTTCCATTCCAGCGGGCTAAAGGGCGCGGAGATACTGCTGGATGAAGCCAGTGTGACAGCAACGGAAAATGTTGTGATGGCCGCCGTGACTGCAAAAGGGAAAACCGTGATCCATAACGCGGCCTCCGAGCCGCATATTCAGGAACTCTGTCACTTCTTGAATGGGCTGGGTGCGCAGATCGAAGAAATTGGTTCGAACATCCTGCGCATTAATGGCGTGCCGCATTTGCGTGGCGGAGAGTTTACCATCGGCCCTGACTATCTTGAGGTCATCAGTTTTGTCGGCGCAGTGGCTGTGACGCGCGGCGAAGCCCGCATCCGCAATGCAGGCGTACGCTATTTGCAGATGGTCGCACAAGTGTTTCGACGGCTTGGGGTTCAGTGGGAAGTGGAAGGCGACGATATTCTGGTGACGTCTGACCAGCCTTTGGCGATCGTACATGATCTGGACGGCGCGGTGCCCGAGATCAAGACCAATGTCTGGCCTGCATTTCCGACCGATCTGATCAGTATCGCCATCACCGTTGCAACCCAGGCGTCCGGTTCGATCCTGTTCCATGATTGGATGTATTCGGGCCGCATGTACTTTACCGACAAATTGGTTGGGATGGGTGCGCGCATTATTTTGTGCGATCCATATCGCTGTCTGGTGCAAGGCCCCACTCAGCTGTTTGGAGAAAACCTGGAAAGTCCTGATATTCGAGCCGGGATGGCGCTTGTGCTGGCAGCCTTGGCGGCCAAAGGCCCATCCACGATACGCAATATCGGCCAGATCGATCGCGGCTATGAAAATGTGGAAGAAAAATTGCGCATGCTGGGTGCCAGCATTGAACGAAAATCTACATAAATGCAAACCAATAAAAAAAGAGAGGCGGCAACTTACCTC
>JAKBYW010000401.1:0-2949 GCA_021840275.1 Chloroflexota bacterium
CGGCGCGCCGCTCGAAAAATTCAAAGTAGCCGCCTTGGGAAAATCTGCGGCGGTCGTGCCCCTGAAAGTCCAGAACGAAGTGATCGGCTTGCTGCTCGTTGTCCGCAAAGCTGACCGTGAGATCGAAAGATCGGCGCAGAGTCTGCTCGAAGCCGTGGCGGATTTTGCATCCATCTCGCTGGTCAATTCGCGTCTGTTCCGAACCATCGAGCAAACCGCCGAGGCCGCACGGCTCAACGAAAAAACGCGTGATGCCATGCTTGAAACCTTGTGTAAGTCCATTCGTGAGGAAATGCAGGTTTCGATGTATCCATTGGACGCCCTGGTTTCCGGCGCGTCCGGCCCGTTGAGCGGCCCGCAAGAGCAGACTTTGAAAACCATTCAAAACTCTTTGCAAAGGCTTTCGCGTGCGGCTGAAAAAACCATCCCGCCTGATGTGGGGAAAGTAAGATAAGCTTTCATGGCGAACCGCGAATTAGTCCTCCTTGCTCTTGATGAGTTTCAAACGTTTCATCTGATGGAACGCGCTTTGCAGGCTGTGGATTACGATGTGGCTGTCGTCCATGACTACGAGGGTCTCGTTCGGGCACTGGATGAATCGTCCCCCGCGCTCTTGTTGATCGGCGAGATATTCGACAACAGGAACGGTATTGAAATTGCTGCTGGGCAATTAGATCGTTTTCCCACCCTGCCGGTTCTATTGTTTGCCGATAAAGATACAACTGGATTGGCCAAGGCTGTATTAGCGGCTGGACTAAGTGGATATCTTTATCCGCCTCTCAAAATGGACGATATAGTGGCCGCCGTTAAACAGGCTTTGGCGCGCGCTCGGCACCTCGGCGACTGGATTCGCCGCGAAGTCAAGCGGACGACCACATCTCTCGAAAAGCGCGCCTCCATCTCGGAGGCCGAGCAGGCGCGCTTGGAATCCATCATTACAAACATTGAAGATGGCGTAATCGTTCTCGACGACAGCTCATATATCATGCTTGCCAACCGCGTAGCCCGAGAAGCGTTTGCGCTTGGAGATTCCAATCTCGGCGGCAGGCCGGTTACAGATGTAATCTCCCATCCCGACCTGCGCGCCATGTTGGCCAGGTCCGCTGGAAGCGCGGTTAAATATTACGAGATCAATTTCGATGATGGCCGCGTGTTCAATGCCCAACATACGCCCATCCCAAAAATTGGTTCGGCCATCACAATGCAAGATATAACTTATCTCAAGCGGCTGGACCAGATGAAGAACGATTTCGTTCATACCGTGTCGCATGATCTGCGTTCCCCGCTGACGGCTGTGTTGG
The DNA here is from genome assembly GCA_021840275.1 of Chloroflexota bacterium. Taxonomy (GTDB): domain Bacteria; phylum Chloroflexota; class Anaerolineae; order Anaerolineales; family Villigracilaceae; genus Fen-1038. The sequence continues at coordinate 1,302 of JAKBYW010000401.1, forward strand.
GGTATGCAGAACTCGTCGAACGCGTGGGGCCGCTAACGGACCAGCAGCAAGAATTTTTGCATCGTGTTCAGGGAAGTGTCCAGAATATCACCACGCTGGTCAATGATTTGCTCGACCTGAGCAGACTCGAATCTGGCTTTGACACGCGCCGCGAAACCGTCCAATTGGAAAACGTTCTGCAATACTCGCTGGGTTTACTCGACTCTTTGGTCCAAAAGAAGAATATCCATCTCAAACAGGAAATAGCGCCTTCACTGCCTGCCCTGCGTGCCAATCCTATTCGCCTCCGCCAAATGATCGAAAACTTGATCGGCAATGCCATCAAATATGCGCCTGAAGGCGGTAAAATTGACGTGCAAATCAGTACCACCGGGAGTGAGGTAATTCTGAAAGTGACAGACAATGGGCCTGGTATTCCACGTGAAGAACAAAGCCGCATCTTTGATAAATTTTACCGCGGCAGTAATGTGGCAGATACGAGAGGCACCGGCCTCGGACTTGCCATCGTGAAATCCATTGTCGATAGCCATCATGGCCGCGTATGGGTCGAGTCAACCGTGGGGCGAGGCGCTTCGTTTTTCGTTGTCCTGCCTGCAGTCGAGCCTTAATCTGAACAGCGTATAACATCATTGACTCACCGCCCTGTCAATAATTATGGCAGGGCGGTGATGTTATAAAACACGCCTCCGCCGGGAAGAAGACCCAGCGGAGGCTTTCGCCAAAGGAGGAGACAGTGAGGAGCATCTTGGAGGTGTCTTTATTCCGTCTCCACGTTCATAATACAGCACGAACAAAAATAAAGGTATTATCAAATGTCACAAGTAGATGGTGATAATATTCACAAGTTGATTTTGTTTATATTTGGCTCAAGTTTTATCCTACACAACTTTTCCTAATATGACCATTATCGTCAATTTTTGTGAAATGTGACACATTGTCTGGCAACTCGAATCCTCTTATGATATACTTCGTTGCCAGTGTGCAATCCTGCACAACCTTGCACGCGGACGTACTTCCTCGAGGTGTCTATGTTATTTGAGTACATTGCCATTGGTGTGATGATTGTGATTGCTATCGTGATCGCCCTGATCGCGATCGGTTTGGGGGAATTGTTCGGACCGAAGAAAAAATCCGCTGTCAAGTCTGAGCCGTACGAATCGGGCATGGTGCCTATTGGTCCAGGCACGCGGCGGATGCCTGTACGCTTTTATTTGATCGCGGTGCTGTTCATCCTGTTTGATATCGAAGTCATCTTTTTCCTGCCGTGGGCGGTCGTTTTCCGTCAGCTTGGTTTGTTCGGGCTGGCTGAAATGGCCGTCTTTATCGTTATCTTACTGGTTGGTTACATTTATGCGTGGAAGAAAGGAGCGTTGGAATGGGAGTAGAACAAAAGCTTGCGAATATGGGCGTGGTCACGACTACGCTTGAAACCGCTGTTAATTGGGGACGTACCAATGCCATGTGGCCGATGTTATTCGGCCTCGCTTGCTGCGCCATTGAAATGATGGCGGCGCAGGCGGCTAATTATGACATGAGCCGCTTCGGGATGGAGTTGATGCGTCCCAGCCCGCGCCAATCGGACCTGATGATCGTTGCCGGACGCGTCTCGCGCAAAATGGGGCCGGTGCTGCGCCGACTCTACGATCAG
>JAKBYW010000402.1:0-2946 GCA_021840275.1 Chloroflexota bacterium
AATCTTATGCCGGCTTTGCCATTCGGATGCGAGGCGTTCCAACGCGGCGGCGAGACCAAGATCATCCAGCACGCGCGGACGCAGACGCATGGATAAGTCGTGGACTTCATCAAGCGTCCGGGATGCAACCTGACGCAAGTCGGTGGCTTTCGTCTGCGATGCGCATTGGGCGCATTGCGTTTCCATCATGCGCAGACCGACAATCAGCGAAGTCAAACTTTGAGATGTAGAGTCATGAAGTTCACGGGCAATGCGGCGGCGTTCGTCTTCCTGGGTGGTGATGACCTTTTCAAGCAATTGACGCCGCAGTAGTTCATGTTCGCGGCGCAATTCATCCATGCGGGCCAGACCCTCGGCCATCTGGTTGAACGAGTCAGCAAGATCGCCGATTTCGTCATCAGCCCAACGTTTAACGCGTTGAGTAAAATCGCCTTTGGACACAGACTGGGTCGCATCAACAAGCGCGATGATCGGACGCGTGAGAATCCAGGTGAGAAATACGGCAACCAGAATGCTTGTCGCCGAGACCAGCAGAATAGTGAGGAGAAGTTGCATCGTCAGCGTGGATAAAGCCGCTTGCATGGAGGCATCCGAAAGCCCGATGCGAGCCGTGCCGATTCTCGATGGGAGAATCGGCACGGCTGTATCCCACATGAGGCCTTCATCCGTTTGAATCAACACAGTGTGATGATGTTGATCGAGGGACACGGAGTTCAGGTTCAGCAATCCCAGTGGAAAGCCGTTTTCAAACGTACTGGCGATCACCTGCCCGCGAGAGTCCACGAGAAAGGCATAGCGCACGTTGGGATTATTGGCAAGCGTTTCAGCCAGCAGATCATGAAGGCCAAGCAGGTCATTGAGCAGGATGGGATCGGCCGCGCGCGCCGCAAGGTCCCGCGAAGCCGAAACGCTCTGCGCTTCCAATTGCGTGGTCATGGTCTTGCTTAGGGCATAGCGTGCCTGAATCGTCACGCTTGCACCCAGCAGGATGATAAACCCCAGGACAATACCGAGAATTTTGGCGCGAACGCTGACTGCACCCGCAATCGCCCAGAAACGTTGCAGGATCTTTTGGAAGGTCATGGTTGAACCGCTGAAGTCGGGATGACGCCGACCAAAGCGCGCACGCTGTCGTAGGCGCTGTCGTCAATCAGTACAAAGCGTTCCACACCAATGGAGGCAAGCGCATCGCCCGCGGCTGGATCGTCCGCCATTTCAAGAAATAAGGATTGCAATTCGGCCTTGACTTGGGGGCGTATGAGCGGGCTGACAACGACGGGCGGGATTCCAAAATTGGGGGAACGTTGAATGACTTTGACCTTCTCTGCAAGGGACGGGTCACGCGCGAGGGTATACTCATAGACCAGCGAGTCGACGTTGGCTCCATCCGCTATCTCGCTTGCCACGGCGCGAATGGCCTCATCGTGGCTGTAGGTGTAGAACGTGCGCGCGAAGAAAGCCTCCGGCGTGGAGCCTAACTGCCTGACAAGATAGGTGGGATACACGCGCCCGCTCAAAGAAATGGGATCGGTGAAAGCAAACACTTTTCCGCGCAAATCTGCCATGCTTTGGGCGTTGCTCGAAGCAGGGACGATCAGATAAGAATTGTACGTTGTCTTGCCGCCGACTTGAGGCGCGACGAGCAATTCCATGCCAAAGGTGTCGTGTCCCTGGATGTATGCGCTGGTGCAGACGAAGGCGAAATCCACTGCGCCATGTTCGATCAGGTCATTGATTTCAAGATAGGTGCGCCGCTGGATAAGCTCAACCGGACGATTGAGTTTCTTCTCCAGGTAGGAAAGAAAAGGTGAATAGGACTCAACCGTCCCTTTGGGGGAGATGACCGCCGCGACTGCCACACGCAGAGGAACCTCTTTGTATCCTTCAGGCGTGGGCAGGGGCTGGAGGTCTTTCAAGTTCACAGTCCCTGCGATTTCGGTTTGTGGAATGGCAGTACAGGAAGTTAGCCAGAGCGCGATGAGCAGAAGAAAGATTTTCTTCATGGTAATCCTTTTCTTCTGTGAATCTAGCAAATCGGACAGGGAATGTCCAGTGATGAAAATCACCGAATTGTTATTCAGCAGGCTTTGGAATGTAATCCCCCTGCGCCCATTCTTCGCTACTCGGGCCGATTTCTTTTTTCCAGACAGGTACGATCTCTTTTAAACGGTCAATGCCATAATGGGCTGCATCGAACACACCAGTATCCCGATGCGCAGATGTACAGGCGATCAGCACGGTTGGTGTACGCGGATACAACCGTCCGATTCGTTGAACAATAGCAATTCCTTCGATGGTATTCCAGCGGTCGCGGATTTCATCGGCAACCTGTTTCATCTTTGCTTCGGCCATTGGCTTATAGGATTCATATTCCAGATAAACAGTCTCATGCGGAAAGTCCGCCGCACTTTGTGGGTTGGCACGAGAAGTAATTCTGCGCACCATACCTGTGAAGATGGCTGCCGCGCCCGTGGATGAAAGCGTGATTTGTGCGAGCAGCCCATTCAAGTCAATTTCATTTTCGGTGATCGAAAAGATGGTTGGGTAATCCATTGTCGGTTAACCGCCAGAGACAGGCGGAAATAATGCAACCTCCGCACTTTCAGGAATAATGGTTTCATCAAAAACATACTCGTGATTAATAGAGACCAGCGTATGCTTCATCAACGTGTCCAGCGCGGGATATTTTTCAATCAACAAAGCTTTGAAATCCGCTATATTCGTTTGCGGCGGTATTTGCATTTCAATTGATTTGACTCCTGCACGATCACGCAAAGTTGCGAAGAATAGAGTTTTAACCTGATTCATGTTATCCACCAATCTGACTCATGCCGCGCTGCGAACCCGTAGGCGCCGCGGCGAGCATATCGTGATGTTCGGGTTTGTGAGCGATGGCTTGCTGAAAAAAATCTTCGAGTTGTTTTCCGCTTCGCACGGCATCGCGCA
>JAKBYW010000403.1:0-2939 GCA_021840275.1 Chloroflexota bacterium
CATTTGGGTCAATCAGCACAGGAATCTCGCCCGCATCCCACGCGACGTGAAGCTGGTCGGGCGAAACAAGGCGGGCGGCCACGTCCTCGACTGTGCACGTGCTCTCGTAGACTGCATTGGCGAATGCCACCGTGCGGCGGACTGCCAATGGCTGCGCGATCTCGGTGATGACAATTTGTAATCCAGCGCGATGCAAACGAAGCGCCACGCCGCTTGCCAGATCACCGCCGCCGCGAATAAGAATAATAGCTGACATTAAACTTGCTCCGATTGTTCCTGCAATAGATGGCCGAAGGCGTAGAGAGTAACGTATACAAAAAGGAAAAACAGCGCGTAGAGCGAGATGAAACCAATGGAGCGTACGCTTGGGTCCATGGCTTGATTAAGCAGCTCGGTGGCGATGCCAAATGGGTTGCTGAGAAAATCCCAGCTATTCCAGCGGACGAAGCGCCCGATATAAATTCCGCCGCTTGATAACAAAGAAACTACGAAGACAAATACCCAGCCCACAGTGCGCCCAAATTCGCGCCGGATGATATTCTGCATGAGATAAAGCGAAGTGACGCCGAGCAATAATCCCGTCCACGCAAACCAAACCAGCATGATCACGTCGAACCATATCGGCACGCGGCCGCCCTGGTCGCTCAAATGTTGAAAGTCGGTCAGAATATAGGGCGCGTTCGGGAAAAAGATCAGCCACAAAAGAGCGAAAGCCGGGATGACGATATAAACGAGATAGCGCCGCCATGAAAGGGCATAGGCCAGATATGCCAGCACGAAGGGAATCCATGCCAGCGACAGATTCCAGATCAGACCGACGTAGCGGGTTGAATTGCCGTATGCTACGCGTGTCAATACCAGCGTGATACAAGTTACCGACGCGGCGGAGAGAAGAAGAAAAAGGCTGACTGTATATTTGTGACGATCAAAGATATGTAGAAGTTTTTTCATCATTTTTTTCTCAGGAAATTTATCAAGATCGGTTTGACGATTTCGGGCTGCTCAAAATGCGGGATATGCCCGGTATCCTCGATGGGATGGAATTCCATTCCCGGAACGGCGGCGACAATATCTGCGCTGTGTTCAAAGGGCAGGGTTTGGTCGTCACGTCCCCAGAAGAGCAGAACAGGCTTGGATAATTTTCCAAGTTGGTCGTAGATAACCGGATGGCCGCTGACCATTTTGCTGCGCAGCGTGGACAGGATGGCGCGCTTGAAGCCGCGATATTGCATCTGGACACGATATTTTCCCTGGAACATTGCAACGTGTTCGGGGTCAAAGAAATCGGATGCCGCGCCCTTGACCATATTCTCCGTTCCAGCCAAACCAAGGATCAACTCACTGACTCCAGGCAGGAAGGCCGCTTTGTAAAGCCATGATAGCGGCATGCCTTGCTTTCCAACCGGGTCGATCAATACCAGCTTGCGGACGCGTTCTGGAAATCTCACGGTGAACGCGGTTGAGATTGGGCCGCCCATGGAGAGGCCGACCAGGTCAACCTGTTGAAAATTAAGTTCGTCCAACAGGTCATGCAGTTGGCGGACGAACAAATCCATGTTGTATTTTGTGCGCGGGCGGTCGGAGAAGCCGCGTCCGAAGAGGTCATAGCGCAGGACGCGGAATCCGGCCGAGGTCAGGGCTGCGAACGTGATGTCCCAAATGAAGTACGGGACAGAGAATCCGTGAACTAACACGACCGGCTGGCCGCTTTCTGGGCCGCCGAGTTCGTAGTGAGCGACGCCGTCTGCAAGTTTGATGAAAGAGCCGGGCAGTGATGCGCGTTCCGCGTTATTCAAGTCTTTATTTTCACCGCGATATGGAAAGGACATTTTTGTGTTGAATTAAATATTTCCCAACGCCCGCAGGACGCGTTCCGGCGTGAACGGAAACTCGTTGATCCACACGCCGGTTGCATCGTGAATGGCGGCTGCAATGGCGGGAGCGTAAGGCAGGAAAGGCAATTCACCCATGCCGCGTGCGCCCCACGGCCCGTTTGGATCAGGGACTTCGACGATGACCGATTCAATTTTTTCTGGAATGTCGAGCACGGTCGGCAAAAGATAGGTGCTGAGTTGATCGCTCAACACACGTCCGTCTTTGGTTTTGAAATCTTCAGTGACCGCGTATCCATGCGCCTGCACGATTGCGCCTTCAATTTGTCCGACCACCAGATCGGGGTTGATGGCTTTGCCAACATCGTCGGCAGAGACCACACGCAAGACACGCACATGACCGGTCTCCGTATCCACTTCAACTTCAACGGCCTGCGCCACATACGCATACGAAAAGTTCGGCATGGAGTAGCCGGTCTCTTTATCCATGTGGGTTGTGGGCGGAGCGAGATATTTGAATTCTGCAATAGCTGGATGTTCCTCGGCTAGCCATTTTGCGAGCGCAGCTTCCGCTGCGCCTTTGATGGCATTGCCAGCCATGAAGGTCATGCGCGAGGCCGACGCTGAACCGGGGTTGCCTTGCGTGGCAGAGTCAGAACTCGTTACGGTTACCAAATTTGCAGAAACGCCGACAGCCTCCGCCGCCATCTGCGCCATCACCGTGTGCGTGCCTTGTCCAACCTCGGCGCCGGCGTGATGCACGATCACCTTTTCGATACTGCCATGGCCGTGCAGTTCGACCTTCGCCCAGCAATTTTCCTGATAGCCGAACGAGAAGCCAACGTTCTTAAACCCGGCGGCAAAACCGACACCGCGCGCGATGGGCGATGGGCGACGGGTAACCGTCGGAGATTTGTGGATGGATTTCCAACCGAACTTTTGCGCCGCGGCTTCGATCACTTGCGGCACGCTTACCGGACCTGGAGCCGGAGTGCCCACCCCAAGCGTTAACCCATCCCGGAGCGCGTTCTTCAGGCGAAGTTCCACCGGATCCATGCCCAGTCTTTCGGCGAGTTTATTCATCTGACATTCGGCCATGAACAAAGC
>JAKBYW010000404.1:0-2933 GCA_021840275.1 Chloroflexota bacterium
CAGCCAACGGGCCGCGCAGGTTTTGATCAGTGTACACGCTGACTGCTTGCGGCGTCGCTGCGAGAATCTTGATTCCGTTCCGGCGCAGGAAAGACAATGTATCCCGATTACTGGCTTCCACCGTCGACACAGTGAACAAGGTTCCGCGTGAAGCGCGCACCACATTCGGATTATAAATATCCGTGCGCGGGTCACTGACGATCAATGCGTCCGCGTGTGCGGCGTCGGCAGTGCGCAGGATGGCGCCAAGATTGCCTGGCTTCTCGACTGACTCGGCTACGATGATCAATGGCGATGAGGAAAGCATTAAATCTTCAAGAGAAATTTTCGGCGTAGGGAAAACGGCCAGCCAGCCGTCGGGATTATCGCGATAGGAAACTTTCTCGAACACGGCGCGGTTGACGGTAATGTTTTCAGCGGCGGAAAAATCGATTTGACGCGTCGCCAGTTCCGGCGCGGTCAGAAGCGTCTGCGGTTTATGTCCGGCAGATAAAGCCAGATTGATCTCATCGAATCCCTCGACGAGCATCAGGCCATCCTGTCTGCGTTGTTTTTTGTCTTCGCGCAGTTTAACAAAATATTTTACGCGCGGGTTTTGCAGGCTGGTGATGTCCATTACTTGACTAATAAACAAGAGGTTTTGCGTCTCTTGCTGACTTGCACCGAAGGCGGGTCAGTTAATTTACATTCCGCTACAGCCACGAGACAGCACGGATGAAAACGGTACCCCGTTGGAATATTCACGGCGTTGGGCGTTTCACCTTGCAGAATAACGCGTTCACGCCGCAGGCGCTCAGGATAAAGGCCGTGATTGCAGCCAGTGAAAACAGCTTGAATTTCATTTCATCCTCCTTCGGGAATTGAAAGCACCAGGCAAGATTGCCCTGGCACTTTTTACAACGGAATAGACCAAAATGATTTTGAGGTCATGTCCTTTTAAAAATTGTACTTGATTTTTTTGATATTTGCTATACTAGTGCTCAAATGTACCTTCTCAAAAGGGAGGGGGAAAGTGGAGTGCTTTGGGCAAGCTTCGCTTGCCCAAAGCACTCCACACCCCTCTTCATTGAAAAGATACGCTCAATTCTCTGCCAGGAAGTAAATATGGAAAAAACGATAAAAGTGACGGAAAAATACGAGCGCAACGGCTGGCCTTCCATTTCCCGACCGGATTTGAAAACGCCCGCCGGATGGAGTCTCTCACTTATAACCTCCATCGAACGAATTAGAACTCACCGCCTCTCACCGGACGGGAAGACGGTCGCGTATATGAAAGATAGCGAAACTCTGTCTGACGTTTACACCCTGCCAGCCACCGGAGGCTGGCCCTCACGCATCAGCACCAATCGCGGTCTCGTCGCATACTGGGACGATGAGATCCCGCAATGGTCGCCGGACTCAAAGTGGCTGGCTTTCACAATTGACGGGCATGTTCATCTTGCACCCGCCGCAGGAGGATTGCCAAAGAAAGTCACGGATTTCACTGACGGTGCATACAGCCCAAAGTGGATGCCAGACTCGCGCGGTCTCATCGTCGGTGTAACGCGCAACGACGCCGACCAACTTGTGCTGACCGACATCAATGGCACATGGCCGCGCCAACTCACAAACAAATCCGGCGGTGATCACTGGGATGCAAATCCTTCACCGGATGGAAAATTCGTTGCCTTCATGTTCCGACCGTTCGATGATTTGAACCGCTCAGATATTTGTTTGATCGATCTAACCGATGGAAATATCCGGACGATTTACGGCAAGCCCAAAGTCCGTTCTTGGGCGCCGCGCTGGTCACCGGATGGAAAATGGATCGCCTTCATTTCACAGGAAGCAGGCTGGGATGATCTGTGGATGATCAAACCAAATGGCGAAGGAGCACATCAGGTCACGAAAATCGGTGCCGATATTTCTGATACGGAGTGGTCGCCAGACGGTAAACAAATCGCCTGTACCGCAAATCGAAACGGCGCGTTCGACCTGGTCCTCGTCGAAACGGAGTCCGGCCAAACGTCCGATCTGCGAAGCGGGTTGGGCCTTCACTCGCGTCCACAATGGATGCCGGATGGCAGGTCGCTGACATTTGAGTATGAGAATCCGATCCAACCGCCGGATTTATATTCAATTGAATTATCGGGCAAAAAGGTCACTCCATTAACTTTTTCCAATTCGCCTGCGCTGGCGAACAATGAACTTGTAATGTCAGAACAGATCACTTACAAAAGTTTTGATGGGCTTGAAATCCCCGCCTTCCTATTTAAACCGAAGAAATCCAACGGCGCGGCCATCCTGCATCCGCACGGCGGGCCGTCTTCGCTGTATGCCGCTGAGTGGGATATTCTTGCGCAGTACTTTATTGCAAAGGGTTACACATTTATTGCGCCAAACTACCGCGGCTCGACCGGCTTTGGTCTGCAATTCGAACATGCCAACTACAGTGATTGGGGCAAAGGTGATTTGCAGGATTGCCTGCATGGCGCGAAGTATTTGCGAAATTTGCCGGGCATCGATCCCGGACGCATTGCAATCATGGGTGAAAGTTACGGCGGTTATATGACGGCCTGCTCGCTCTCGCGCGATCCGGAATATCTTTTTGCCTGCGGTGTTGCGAAGTACGGCGATTCGAATCTCATTTCATCCTGGGCGCAGTGCAGCCGCGAGTTGCGTCTGTATACCGAGATCTTTCTCGGTCATCCGGCGAAAAATCGTCAGACCTATCTGGACGGCTCCCCCATCCGCGACGTTGCTAATGTTCGGAAACCAGTGCTAATTTTGCATGGCCTTCTTGATGACATAGTCCCACCAGAAGCTTCGGAAGAATGGGCAGAGGCGCTCAAGAAGCACAACAAAACCTACGAGTACAAAACCTATCCAAACGAGCCGCATGGTTTCTTGCGGCGCGATAATAAGTTGGACGCGTATGCGCGTGTTTAACATTT
>JAKBYW010000405.1:0-2927 GCA_021840275.1 Chloroflexota bacterium
TCGACTCGGCTTCGAAAAAGCCAAAGGTGATGTGCTGATGATCCTCGACGCCGACACGACCGTTCCGCCCGAAGATCTGCCGCGCTTCTACGAAGCCCTGCGCGCTGGCAAAGGCGAATTCATCAACGGCGTACGTCTCGTCTACCCGATGGGGAAAAAAGCCATGCAAGGCTTGAATTTCCTCGGCAATAAATTTTTCAGCATGGCTTTTTCATGGATACTTGGTCAGTCCATCAAAGATACTTTATGCGGCACAAAAGTTTTATGGAAAAAAGATTATGAACTCATCGCCGCTAACCGAAATTACTTCGGCGACTTCGATCCCTTCGGCGATTATGATCTCATCTTCGGTGCGGCAAAGCTCAACCTAAAGATTGTGGATTTGCCCATCCGCTACCGTGAGCGCACCTACGGCTCCACAAATATTTCGCGCTGGAAACATGGCATGTTGCTGCTGAGAATGATCGCCTTCGCGGCAAGAAGAATCAAGTTTGTGTAGAACAATCCACAGATTACGCAGATTTCACAGATGAGAAAAATCAGCATATTCCCTGCTGGAATTTATCAACATAGAGGCGCAAAGTTATTATAGGCTTTGCGTCTTTATGTTGAGGCTGCTCTTTGGTCAGTCTATCGTTTTGATCTCCCGCCAGCCTCCGTTTTCAGGTATCAAATCCCAGACTTTTTCGATGGACAGGTTTTGATAATGGGCCAGCAGACAGGCAATCGCAAACCCGTGAGAAACGATGGCCACAGTTTCACCAAAGTGTAATTGATGTATTTCTTCAATCGCGGCTACCACACGTTCCATTACCTGCAAGGCCGTTTCTCCGCCGGGCGGCGCCACTGACCTTGGATCCGCCATCCGTTGTCGAAACGCATCCGCATATCGCGCCTGGATTTCGGAAACAAGCAATCCCTGCCATTCGCCCTGATGAATTTCACGCAAACGTACATCGAATTGCACTTTTAATTTGGAGGCAGACGCCAGCGCTTCGGCCATTTCACGGGCGCGGGAGAGGTCGCTCGAATAGATGGCGGCGAATTTTATCCCAGCCAAAGCACGCGCGGTTTGGATGGCTTGCTCACGTCCACGTTCATTTAGCGGGACATCGGCTTGTCCCTGCCAGCGGCCCTCAATATTCCAGTCGGTCTCCCCGTGCCGGATCAGAATGAAGCGTGTCACTTTCTGATTCGCTCCCGATACTCTGGCAGTTCCAGCATAGGGGGCCGCTCCCGTTCAGCAATCTCCTCGACATCCAGAAAAAAACGTCCCGGTTCATAGCGGATCAGTTTCATGGTTTTGTTGACTTCTTCCAGAGCGTTCCATCCATAACGCCGTTCCAATTTATGAATTACCGTCTGGATGATCGCAAATGACATTTTGCTCAACGCCTCCAGCGGCTGGTTATGATGGATGCGTTCCTGTAAATCCACCTGCGCGATTGCGCCCAAGCCATATTTTTCAAGAACATCGATCAACAGACCGATCTCCACGCCATAGCCGGTCGAGAAGGGCAATTGCTCGAGCGCTGTGCGCCGACCGCCATATTCGCCAGACAGCGGCTGGATAACGCCGGAAAGTTCCGGATAAAAAAGGTTAATCAGCGGTCGCGCAGTGAGTTCCGTCACACGGCCACCGCCGCCTGCCTGCATCTTATTGCCCACTTTGAGCGGACGGCGATAAAAGCCCTTGACGAATTGAATCTCCGGGCTGGCAAGTAAAGGGCCAAGTAATCCGTACACAAAATGCGGGTGGATATTAACGATGTCAGTGTCGATCCAAAGGATGATGTCGCCGCGCGTGAGATACAAACTTTTCCAAAGTGCATCGCCTTTGCCGCGCCGCGCACCATACCGCGGCAATGTAGATTGATGGATGTGCACCGGTACGCCCAATCCCGCCGCAATTTCGCGGGTCCGGTCTGTAGATTCAGAATCGATCACTACGATCTCATCGAGCAAGGGCACGCGCTCCATCAACGTTTTTTTGACCGTCTTGATCACATTTCCAACAGTTTCTTCTTCATTAAGCGCCGGCAACGCCAGGCTGATCGAGAGATTTTGCTTGCGCTTCAAATCGAGCAAGTACTCCAGATCATCGAATTCGTCGGTGTGGTAGGTGTTTTCCGCAAACCACTTGTCGACCAGCACGGATATAGCTGTCTGGCTCGACTCTTCACTGGTCAAATTAACCGGCATCGGACGCTTGGTTTTGATAACGATCACGCCGACCTTGCTCTCATGCAGGATACGATCAGCTACCGGGCCAATGGAATCCAGCTTATGCGCCGATTGAGCCGTGGCGCCCATCACAACCAGGTCAAATTGACGGGAAGCAGCCAGGATGGCATCCGCGGGATCATCGGTGACAATTTCCTGCCGCGTGACTTCCGGCAGGCTGTTCAAGACCTGATCGATTCCGCGAAAGGGTGCATCCTGTATTCCCGCATTGGTAGGCGTAATATGAAGCGAGGTCAGACTCGCTCGATTAGTGCGAACTGTGGAGAGTGACAGGCGCAAAGCCAACTCAGCATACGGCCCGCCGCGCATCGGGATCAAGACACGTTTTGGCTGAGGAGGAATGGGTCCACTGAAAACCGCAATATCGCACGGCGGATGGGCAAAGACTTCGGTAGGTGTAGTTTGCAAGGCATCAAATTGGCTGGGCCATTCGAGCAACAATAAATCAGGGCGTTCCTGCTCAACAGCCTCGATCAATTCATTCCAGGGAGTATGCGAGACGCGCACGCGTTCCCGGATGCGAATCCGCTCTTCATTTTTCAAACCCTGCAAAGCCTTGCGCACCTGTCTGGCAGGTAAAGCGGCCGCGCTGAGGGAGTCGCCTTCGGGGATGTAAACAATTCCTACCAGCACAACATGACTATTACTGGCAATAGCATGAGCAACAACCAACGCTGATTCGC
>JAKBYW010000406.1:0-2906 GCA_021840275.1 Chloroflexota bacterium
CAATCCCAGCCTTCACTGCCAAAGGTCTGTTTTGGCATGAGTTTGCTGTTCTCATCATATTTCGGGAAGTCCTTCCAGTATTCTTTGTTTGTAAAGTTTTCTGGTCTCAGGAAGCGCTCGTATTGAAGGTTGGTCACCAGATATTTGGAAAGGTAATATTTTTCGCCGGAGATGGGCAGGAAGGTGTGCAGGTTGCGCGGTACATAGCCTAGTTCATCTACAATGTCTGCGGCTGAAGCCCGCACCTGAATCGAAACCAGAGAACGCTTCGATGGCTCTTTCGTTTCCGGATCGATTCCCTGAGCAATTATCTCAAGCTCATTCCTGACATCACGGACTATCTTTTTATTCTCAAAATTCTGAGCGCCCACATCGGTTATAGCCAAGCCAGCCAACAAAGCGGCCCGTCCAGCAAGGTTTGGATCGTTACCCTCATCCTGCATACGCAGGTCATTGATGAAATCGGGCAGATCATCGGGGCGCCCGATCAATTCGCCTGCGGCCAGCAAAATTACTTCACGCCAATACGGGTCAGCCCAGTATTTTTTCACGCGCTTCTTTCGTTCTTCCATTCCCATGCGGGCAATATCAACGGCGGCGAGATACTCTTCAAGGGTAAGGTGAAAGAATCCGATCTGGCCGGGACTGCGTTCGGTCAACAGGCCAACTTCCTCGCGGGCATGGCGCATGAACATTTCCACCAACTCATCCACTTTATGATCTTCATCTTCTTCATCATTGCCAGCCAGCAACATATTTCTGATTTCAACGCGCCATGCCGCTTCTGGCATCGAACCGCCCGGATGATTTTCATGCACCCAATAAGCAAGCGAGGCCATCATTGGCAAAATGCGAGACAAGGAGATTACTTCGTAGATCGAAATGTCATGGCGCGTCTGTTCATACCGCCAGTTCTCGATCATGGTCTTGGTGACCGTCTGGTAAAGCTTTACGCGCTCATTCGGAAGGCGCGTCCCCATTTCGTGAATCATGGCAAGGATGGTCAACAGCAACGGATTCATTGCAAGGCGTTGAACGCTTTCAGTGCGCATAATATCGCCCATCAACAGGGTTACGCGTTCATGCGCTTTGCGAAAAGCAACATCGAGGCCAAGTTCCTTGTGATTTTCCTGCTCATACGCGGCAAACCACCGCAGGAGAAATTCCTGAACTTCATCAGGAACAGATAAGGAACTCAACTCGGTTTCCGTAAAGCCGGGCAGGTCGCTGCGATGATAACCTTCTAGGCGGCTGGTCACGACAACGTGGTTCGTACAATTATTTCCACAACGACGATTTGTAAATCGCTCGACTTCTTCGATCACTCTTGATCGCAGGGTTTTGCCTTTGATCAAAGTATCACCCACATCCCCCACTTCATCCAACCCATCCAATAACACCATGCACAATCCCTTATCCAATGCGCTGAGCAGGAATTCATCCTGTCGAGGCTGACCAGGATAATAGCGTTTCACATACTCCATCAGAAAAGTTTCCAATGCCAGAAAAGAATCCTTTTTCAACTCTTCGGCATATTGCGCTAAACGCACAAAGATCGGCACATAGGGAATATCCAAACGTAATCGAGTTGCGCCCATTGATCCATAAGAAAGCATGAGCGCAATAAATCTTAGCGACATTGTTTTTCCGCTTCCAGGCTTGCCGACAATGACAAGTTTCTGGCTCTGCCCGATCAAGTCAGTTACCTTTTTCTCCTGCTGGCGCATTTCATGCATTAAGCGTTTGGCATCATCAGCCTGCAAAATCTCTTGTAATTCAGATTCCTGTTCATGATCGGTACGTAATGGAACTAAACCAAGTTCAAGGTATATATCTTTTAGCGGAAGTGGAATCAATTTTGGCATCTGTGCCGGTGATAAGCCGCGTGTTACATGAGTTTCAAACTCCAGTACAAGGTTCTCCCGGTACTTCTTCTCAATCTGCGCCAATTGCTCATCGCTCAAGCCGCGTTCCTGCATAACCACCCGTAACGCATCTCCAGCGGGCGTCCTTACCAAAACATTTTCGAATTGACCGATTTTTTGAAGAATGGAGCTTAGAGTTCCCTGCTGCTGCATGGCATTTGCATATAGCAGTAACGGTTGCCATGTTGGATATTTGGCAAGATTAACACGGAAACTTGAAAGTAGTTTTGCAAGCTCATCACTTTGTGAGCGGGGCCAACCCAGTCCAATCATTAAAGTTTCAGGAACTGGGGAGGATGGCTCAACGTGGTCAAGCACGGCCAGAGCAACCTGCCTGCGCAACTCATCATTTTTTGGCGCTTGCAAACGATCCAAGCCAACACGTTTCAACCAATTAACGAGAGCATCTGGCTCGTCAACAGGCGCATTCAATTCCTTTATAGCATCAGAAAATGCTTTTTGTAAATCGACATCGGCTTTCCTGTTGTCATATCCCTTGGTCAGCCATGACTTGAATGGCTCCAATCCCTTCTCAAGCGCAGGGTCCACAATTCCTTTTTCAGCAAGTTTCTTCCCAACTTCAAAGAGGGCCGCCGAAAACAATGTCATAGTGATTGGATCCATATCTACTCCATTTCCAAAACCCAAAGGTTGCTTAAATAAGTCCAAGTATCAAAAACCGCTCTCGTCGCCGTCCCCGGCGGCGAGGACGCCGCCCGGAGCAAACTTACAAGACAGGCTTTTGCAAGAGGTCCATGGAATGAATTGGAGAAAACAACAATCACCTTCGACCTTTTGGCAAGTATATCAGGATTACATTTACCCCCAATTGAATCATCGCCGATGATTGAAGCAATCCTCGGGCAGAATCGAGTCGATCCTCGACGAGGTTTGACTCAATCTTCAGGCGGGTTTAAGACACTCATTGCTGGGAATTGGTTGAATCGACGGCGTCGATTCGTGAATTTTGACAAATTTGTA
>JAKBYW010000407.1:0-2904 GCA_021840275.1 Chloroflexota bacterium
ATGCTAGGTGCTAGTTGTGAAATTTCCTTTAACGCCTACCCACATTCTCGCAAACTGGTCATCTAAACTGCCCAGGAGTGAGGTACGCACCCAATCGCGGCGCGCCTGGAGCCCGTCCGCCGCGCCCAACCTGACCTCTGGCGTGGCCAGCCGCCTACTAGTCTGGGGAGAAGCAGGGTTTATCGAAATCATACGCAACGGCGAAAAACATGGAAGGAGAATCAATCCAAACTACATGCCATGGAAATCCTACCGTCACATGGCCGATGATGAACTACGCGCGGTTTACATGTACTTGATGTCTCTGCCACCCAAAGACTTTGGCAATAGATAACGAATGGTTGGTTATGGAACAACCAATATCAGCAAACTGCTACAACCCCAGATAAGCGGCACGTACATGTTCGTTTTTAGCCAGTTGGCGGGCAGGTCCTTCCAGGTCGATCTTTCCTTCAGCCAGCACGAAGCCATAATCGCTGATGGCAAGTGCCATTTGCACATTTTGCTCAACCAACAGGATCGTGATTTTGAGTTCACGCAATTGCTTAAGGTTCTCAAATAATTGGAGCGCGAGCAGAGGCGCCAAACCGAGCGACAGCTCGTCAATCAAGAGAACTTTCGAGTCGGCCATGATCCCGCGGGCCACCGCCAGCATTTGCTGTTCGCCCCCGCTCAATGTGCCGGCATTTTGTCTGCTCCGCTCCTTCAAACGCGGGAACATTTCGTAAACCCTTTCGAGATTGTTGTTCATTTTAAGGCGCGCTCTTGGAATGGTTGCTCCCATTTCAAGATTTTCATAAACAGTCATGTCTGTAAAGAGTTGCCGGCCCTCGGGAACCAGCACCAATCCCATGTCGGCTTTGGTATAAGCAGGCAGGCGGCTGACATCCTGACCTTCGAACCAGATGGAACCATTCCACGGACGAAGCTGCCCCATTACGGTCCTGAGTAAAGTTGTTTTGCCGGCTCCGTTTCCTCCGACCAGACAGGTCAGTTTGCCCTCCTGCAAATTTAACGAGGCTCCCCACAGGATTTGAACTTCCCCATAACCAGAAGCGATGTCTCGCACTTCGAGGATGCTCATGGTTATCCCTCCTCAAGCAGTTGGTTGGCAAGATTGGAATCTCCGAGGTAAGCCTCGATCACGCGCGGATCGTTGGTGATTTCATTCGGAGTTCCATCTGCAATTTGCTCGCCGTAATCCAAAACAATAATACGGTCGGAAATATTCATCATGGCCTTCATCAGATGCTCGATCATAATAATGGTGATGCCCTGCTCGCGTATTTTGTGGACGGTTTGAATCATTCCATCGATCTCGGATGAATTCAATCCAGCCAGTACTTCATCGAGCAGGATGAGATATGGATGTGAAGCTAAAGCCCGAGCCATCTCCAAGCGCTTCTTTTGCGCGACGTTGAGGCTGCTCGCCATTTGATCAGCGCGGTTATCCAACCCGACAAATTCCATTACTTCATCTGCGATGCTTGCGGCTTTACTCAAGTTATGATTTTCGCGTCCGAAGCATGCGCCGACCATAACATTTTCGCGAACGGTCAACTCATTCAGTGGTCGGACAATTTGATGAGTGCGCGCCATGCCCATGTGGGCATGGTCATACGATTTCATACCGGTCACATCCTTGTCCCGAAAAATGATGCGGCCAACTTCCGGACGATAAACACCGTTGATGACATTGAAGAGAGTGGTCTTTCCGGCGCCGTTCGGACCAATTAAACCCAGAATCTGCCCTTGGGGAAGATCGAACGTGACTTGAGTTAGAGCCTGTAGCCCGCCGAATCGTTTAGTGAGGCCTTGAACAGAAAGCAGCACCGTCATGCCAGCACCTTCCTCAGTATAGGAGCACGCCTTCGCAGCCAGCCAACCGCACCAGCGGGAATGAAGAGCACGATCACTAACAACAATACGCCTGCAACCGAGAGTTGAATGTTTTTGAATAAAGGATTGGTCAATAGAAAATACCGCAAGCCCTCGTATCCGGCCGCGCCCAGGATTGGACCAAGAACGCTTCCCTGCCCGCCCAGCATGACGACCACCAGCATTTCAATCGAATAGTCCAAGCGAAAAGCATCACCCGGCTCGATGTTGCCATTTTTGAAGAAGAACAAAGTGCCAATAATGCCGGGCAGAATAGCTGAAAGAACGAATGCCCAGGTTTTGGCATCTGGAGTAACCACGCCTATCACTTCGGCGGCATCTTCATCTTCGCGGATAGCCATCAGTCCCAAACCGAACTTACTATTCTTGATCGCGGAATTGAGGATTACGGCCAAAAGAGCCAGGACTAAAACGACATAGTAGGTCATCCACAAGGCATTGGCCGCTCCGCCGTAGTTGCTGTAAACCTTAAAATTAAGGGTCATCCCGATCGGTCCCCCGAAAGGATCGAAGTTATTGATAAATGCCCGGACGGCTTCGTTGATGCCGATGGTCGCGAGAGCAAAGTATGCACCGCGCAATCTAAGAATGGCTTTGCCCAATAGAAAAGCCAGAAGTGCGGAAGTTAATCCTCCAGCTAAAGCTGCACTCCACAGCGGCCAACCTTGAGCGCTAATCAGATACAATCCTACATACCCTCCCAACCCAAAGAAGACCACGTGCCCAAAACTTACGTAGCCTGTGAAACCCAGCAGGATGTTCAAACTGGCGGCCAGTACGATCACCTGCAGAATAATAAAAATGGATTCACGTAAGGATGGACTGTGACTTGCGATTGGCCCAATTCCCAAAGCAATTACTGCCAAAAGGCTGACCCAGAGTCCAATGCTTTTGAACTGCTTCATTTCTTTGCTCCAAACAGGCCGGTGGGACGTACGAGCAGGATGATTACGAAGAGGAGAAATTCCAGCACGGGTACCCAACTATTAGGCAGAATGATCGGGA
>JAKBYW010000408.1:0-2899 GCA_021840275.1 Chloroflexota bacterium
TATGTCGAAACGGGATCCGGCCCAAGGTCCGGTAATGAAGCGTCACCCCAGAGAGGCTTTGCCAGAGCCACAGCGAAGGTATGCTTTGCTTGCGGGATTTCGATGTGGGCGCAGCGGACGCGACTATCGGGTGTGAAATCTGCGGCAGGCTGTCGAACGAGGTGATGTGCTTCGTTTGGTCCATGCTCTGAGTTCTTGCCAAAGATGGCAGCGCCGTCTTTGATCGCATCGGCAGTGGTGATAATGGTGTCACACATTGCGATACTATATCCTGAAAGCTTGTGGACGACAATCTTTTTGCGACTATAATTTTGTGACAAACCGAGAAAAATATGCCGATAACAAACAACGTAACGCGATTATTGGACTCGCGCAAGATTAAATATACGACGTATGAACTGCCGGCCGAAAAACTGGGTGCTCTTGAAACGGCTCGTCTCCTGGACCTCGATCCGGCTGCCGTTTTCAAGACGATTGTCGTCACCCGCGACAGACTTCGCAAACCTTTGCTGGCAGTTGTGCCGGGCACATCCAGCGTTGACCTGAAATTGCTGGCCGCCGCGCTGGGCGAAAAAAAGGTCTATCTTTCTACCGAGCGCGAAGCCGAAGAATTGACCGGTCTGCAAGCGGGCGGAATTTCCCCGCTGGCGTTGATCAACAAAGGCTTTCAGGTTGTGATCGATTCGTCAGCGCAGAGTTTTGCCGAAATCCATGTTTCGGGCGGACAAAGAGGCTTGAATATCAAACTGCCAGTTGCTGACCTTGCTAAATTAACCAATGCGCGCTTTGCCAAAGTAAGTCGTCTCGACGAAAATAATTAACTCACCCTTTCTATAACTTGACTTCTCCGAATAAATGCGGGGCGACAACATAAATGCCGCGTCCGCTGACGGCTATCGTTCCATCTGGCAGACGGATTTCGCCTGATGAAAAAACTTTGCGCTCATCTTTTTCGGTGATGCGCGCCTCGAGTGTCAAGGGTTGATGGAGAGGCAGGGGTTTGTGATAATTTATCTCCAGGTTAACTGCCGCGACTTTCATCCCGGCAGCCCACACAACTAGTCCCATTGTCTCGTCTAAAATCGCGGCAGACGCGCCGCCGTGGGAAAGTCCGGGCGGGCCTTGCTGTGCGTCGGTCAGCGTGAACTCAGATGTCATCACGCCGTCATCGTCCACCCACATGGTTATTCCAATACTGTGCGGATTTTCAGAGCCGCACACAAAACACCAGCCGTGTTCAGGAAGTTTTCTTTTCATGGTCTCCTAACGATCAAAAAGGGTTTTGGGATCCGCTTTTGCAAAGTGGGTGCGATACGCAGCAGTCTCTTCGAGCAGGCCTTTGACCGCGATATATAACTCCCGTTGGAGATATTGATTTGCGATCCCGTCACCTTTTGCAAGCCGTAATTCATCCTCATCGCTTTCGATGACCAGATGTCCACCTGCGGCGAGCCATTCGATGCCAAGGCGAACGGTCGCTTCACGATGGGCGGTCGCGGCGGCCAATTCGGTGAGTTTTACCCTGCCCTCGCGTTTTTGGATGGCAAATTTTGTCATGCCGGCCAGGCGGACCAGGAAGTCGTCGGTTTTTTCTGCGGCTGGAGAGATCGCAAAAAGATAAATCGTTTTTGGTTTGACGGTTTCCAGCGCGGTGTGCAATTCCGCAGGAGATGAGGGAGTTGTGTAAATCGCGAACTCATCAGCCTGGTGTAATTCAAAGCGTGATTTTCCTATGGCCTTATCTGCACCTTCAGCCCAAATTTGGAGTGCAGGAGCTTGCTCCTGTAATTCTGTCAGCAAGCTGACGGACTCCAAACGCAGATTTCGAATATCGATTTTCGATTTTAAAATCTCAACCGGTTTTTCTTCAATAACTCGGAATTCTTCGAATTGTAATGTAACCTGTTTCTGCCCACGGTATGAATTGGCGCGCAGGGAATAGGCGATATCGAACCAGCTTCCTTCTTCCGGTAACTCTTCGTCCGCGCCATTCCACCAAATAATACTTTGTGTGTTGCTATCCCTGTCTTCAACATTCAAACGACGATGTTCTTTTGCTTTCCCAATCGTGGAAACGGATTTCAAGTGCACGTCACGCGTCGCTAAAACCAATTCCGGATTCCCCGCGCCAAACGGTGCGAGGGATTCCAGCGTACTCGCCAGTTCAAGATTGACTTTATCCAAGTCAAGCCACGCGTCGATTTGCAGGCTCGGTTCTTCTCGGACCGTTTGGCCGAGCTGCTTCTCGACGGCTTTTCCCAGCCCCCGGCGGAATTCCGTTAATTTGTCGGCGTCCAGAGACATTCCCGCCGCCATTGGGTGTCCGCCGAATTCACGCAAGATCTCTTTTTGGGTGGCGATTGCTCCCGTGATATGTAGTCCTTCCACCGAACGGGCAGAGCCGCGCAAAATGCCGTCATCGGATTCGGTCAGGAGCAAGGCCGGTTTGTGATAACGGTCGACGAGTCTATTTGCCACAATGCCAACCACTCCGCCGGGCCAATCACGGTGAGACAGGATAATGGCTGGTTCGGCAAGTAAACCTGGATTCTCACGCAATTGCGCCTCCGCCGCCTCGTAAACCTGACTCGTCAACAATCGGCGTTGGGCGTTCAAGCCTTCGATCTGAGTTGCAAGGAGGCGCGCGCGCGCTGGGTTTTGTGTAAGCAAAAGTTCAACGGCGGGATTGGCGTCGCTTAATCTTCCGAGCGCATTCAAACGCGGCGCAAACGTGAAACCGATGGTTTCTTCTGTCAGCGTTTCGAGATTTGTACCTGCGAGTTCAGCCATAACTTTCAAGCCGAGTCGATTCGTGTTTCGTAAGGCTTCAATTCCTCTTTGTGCAAGAGCACGTGTTTCGCCTTTAAGCAGGGCAACATCGGCGATCAATCCCAATGCG
>JAKBYW010000409.1:0-2894 GCA_021840275.1 Chloroflexota bacterium
GAAGCCGATCAAACCTAGTTGAAAAGTTGGAAGGTTGCAGGTTGGTCATCGCAAAGATTCCAAAACTTCAAAATAGTTGGGAAACGTTTTTGAAACACAGGATGGATTTTCAATTGTTACGTTATTGACCCGTAAGCCAATCAAGGAAAAGGCCATTGCCATGCGGTGATCGTTGTAGGTTTGGGTAATCGCGGGTGTAAATTTCTCGCATGGATAAATCGCCATGCCATCTTCGTGTTCTTCCACGCTGACGCCAAGTCTTGTTAATTCGGTGCATGTTGCATGAATACGATCAGTCTCTTTGACGCGGGCAGATGCAATACCACGAATTCTCGTTGGCGAAGAAGCGAAAGGGGCAATTGTCGCGAGAGTTTGCGCAGTGTCGGGGATGTCGCGCATGTCGACGTCTATGCCCATTAAAGATTGGCTGCCGGTGACTTCGATAAAATTATCTCCTTCCTTTATTGAGCATCCCATTTGTTGAAGAATATCGAGGAAAGCAATGTCGCCTTGTTTTGATCTGCGCGAGATGTTTTCGACTCGAACGGTCCCGCCGCAGATGGCAGGCGCGGCGAAGAAGTAGGATGCGGCGGAGGTGTCAGATTCAATGGAGTAAGATGAAAGTGGGAAGAAGAAAGAAGGATTAATGATGAATCGCTCGTAGTTTTGACGCTCGATCTCAACACCAAAGTCTTTCATGACAGAGAGAGTCATATCCACATAGGGTTTGGAATTCAGTTCAGTGATCACTCCTATTTCAATCGGCTGCTGTGCATACGGCGCGACCATCAATAAAGCTGAAAGGAATTGTGATGAAATGTTTCCGGCAATCTCGGTTTTTCCACCGGTCAGTCCATTGGCAATGATTTTTACAGGGGGGCAAATCGCGTTGCGTGATGCGTGTTGTGTAACAGGTTGAATGTTTGCGCCAAGTTGCGTGAGTGAATCAACAAGGTCTCCAATTGGCCTTTCTCTCATTCTTGAATCGCCATCCAAAATATGTTCGCCATATCCGAGGGTGAGAAATGCGGAGAGGAAACGTGCGGCGGTGCCTGCGTTTCCGATAAAGAGTTCAGCTTTGTTTGCGGGGATTTTTCCACCGAGACCTGTGACGGTCATTTCATGATTGGCTTCATCGAGTTGGACATCGAAGCCGAGGGTTTGCAAGGCTTTGGCAAAGTAGCGCGAGTCATCAGAGAAAAGCGCGTTGGTGAGACGCGTGGTTCCATTTGCAAGGGACGCGATTAGCAGGGCGCGGTTGGTCAGCGACTTGGAACCAGGCACGCGGACGCTGGCGTTCAACGGATGATAGATGGGAGAAATTTTCATGAAGGCAAAAGGATGGTAACGGATTTTGAAGCGGATAAACGGATGATTGTTTACAAAGTAAATTCCTGATATTTCTTCTGTGTCTCATTCAACAGAGATTCGAGTTTTGAAAAATCTCTTGAGATCAAAGCAGTCTCAACTTCGGCCAATTCGTTTTGAAATCCATGCAAAGCATTCAAGACATTTTCGCGGTTGGATTGCAAAACTCCCAGCATCATCGAAGAAGGCGTTCCGGCCAAACGACTCGTAGATTTGAATCCGGTACCGAGAAACGGAGCGACATCTTCCGGCGTGGAAAGCGTCAGCGCAGACGAAAGCAAAAATGGCAAATGACTCGTGGATGCAAGAATACGGTCATGTTCAACTGCTTCGAGAATGGTTGGTTTTGCGCCAACGGCTTCGATGATTTGCCTGGCCGCAGATAAGGCGCGTGGCGTTGTGCGTTCTAAAGGCGTCAGCAAAAATGGTGCGGAATAATAAAGAGTCCGTTCGGCGTTGGCGAGCGAAAGTCGTTCCTTGCCGCAAATTGGATGCCCGCCAATGGGGTCGAATCGTTCAGGCAAACGCGACATGGCTTCGACGATCAATTGTTTGGTCGAACCAAGATCAAGCGCGATGCAACGATTGGGCGTGAAGTTTGGCAATTGTTCGAGCAGAGTCAAAATCGCGAGGACGGGCGCGGACAAAATAACGAGGTCGGCTTCGGGCAAAAGTTTGGCGGGGTCGCTGTCGGCAAGGTCAACTATATTTTGGGACAGAGCAAGTTCGAGCGCCGCGCGATGCGGGTCACATCCAAAAAGCGCGGCGCACTTGCCTCGCAATCCCAACGCGAGCGAGCCGCCCATCAATCCCAATCCAACGATTGCAATCTTGGACTCCGCGAGATTAAAGTCAGGCTTGTCCATTTTATTTTTTATGCCCAACCCTGTTTCAAAGGCGCGTATTCACCTTGAACCGTCGCAAGCCTGCGCCCCATGATCTGCGCGATCTGCCCAACCTGTTTGACCATCTCGGCGAACTTCTCGGGCCTGAGCGATTGCTTGCCATCCGAGACGGCGTGCGCAGGGTCAGGGTGAACTTCGATGATGAGGCCGTCCGCGCCTGCGGCAATGGCTGCACGCGCCACGGCGGCAACATAATCAGCATGTCCCGTTGAATGCGATGGATCAAGGATGATAGGCAGGTGAGTTAAATTTTTCAAAACAGGGATGGCATTGATATCGGTAGTGTTGCGTGTGGCGGTCTCAAAAGTGCGGATGCCGCGCTCGCATAACATCACGCGCTGATTGCCCCCAGCCAAAATATATTCAGCAGACATCAACAGTTCTTCAATCGTGGCGGAAAGTCCGCGCTTGAGCAAAACGCTGGTGCGAGTCTCGCCGATGGCGCGCAGCAGGTTGAAGTTCTGCATGTTGCGCGCGCCGACCTGCAACACGTCCACATACTTGACCATCACATCCACCTGCACCTGCGACATGATCTCGGCCACGATGGGCAGTCCCGTTTTCTCGCGCGCTTCGGCCAGATATTCGAGGCCTTCCTCGCCGAGTCCCTGGAATGAATAC
>JAKBYW010000410.1:0-2891 GCA_021840275.1 Chloroflexota bacterium
AGTCTGGGTTGACCATCCAGCGGAGTTGGGGATGGATTGCCCTGGGTCTTATCGTAATAGTCATTTATGCCACGATATTGGGACCGACAATCCGCCCTTAGGAAACATGTTTAGCCTATGAACCAAACCAAGCTGGATTGGAAATACGAATTACGACAGCTTCTTCGCCTCATTCCAAAGCGCATCCATCTCTTCCAGCTTCATATCTGAAAGATTGCGTCCCTGCTTCTTTGCGTTCGATTCGATATAACCAAAGCGTTTCTTGAATTTCATGTTCGTCCCGCGTAATGCAGACTCGGCATCCACCTTCTTCCAGCGTGCAAGATTGACAAGGACAAAAAACAAATCGCCAAGTTCTTCTGCAAGCTCTTCCTGATTGGTCGAATCTTTGACTTCCTGAATCTCCTCGCTGATCTTATCCAGCACACCTTCGATCTCCGGCCAGTCAAAACCAACGCGAGCAGCGCGATCCTGATATTCCTGCGCCTGATTCAGCGCAGGCAAAGCCAGCGGAACGCCATCCAATATCCCCTTCCCCTCTTTCTTCTTTCCTCTTTCCTTCTCCTTCAATTTCTCCCAATTTTGTAGAACGCCGCTGACGCCATCCACTTTGACGTCGCCAAACACATGCGGATGCCGGCGAACGATCTTATCGTAGATACCTTTCACAACATCGTTGGCAGTAAATTCGCCTTCCTCGCTGGCAATCTGTGAGTTCAACATGATCTGCAAAAGCAAATCGCCAAACTCTTCACACATCGCGGCAAAATCACCCGAATCCATCGCGGCAATAGCTTCATACGATTCTTCCAATAGATGTTTGCGGAGCGACTCGTGTGTCTGCTCTTTGTCCCACGGACAGCCATCAGGCGCGCGCAAATGAGCGACGATTTCCTGGAACGACTCAAACGATGTCCCCTCGCCCAACGGCGGGACATAAAGCGAAGTTAACAATCCGACATGCAGACTGCGATCAATTTCATATAAGGAAAGTTCTTCCACAATTTGATCTTTTGTTCCCGCCGCGTGGATTAATTTCACAGGATGTTTATCAGGATAAATCGCTGTCAACGTGGATTTGACTTCGGACGCGACCAGGCGCGAATAAATTTGTGCGACCAACACAGGCGCATCAGGCGCGAAGGCGGGAACATGCGCCGCGCCGAGAGTCATCGCGTCGAAGAGAGTCAGGCGCGGGTACGGATCAAGGCCGAGGGCGGAGAAGGTCGGCTCGAGGAAAGATAAACCTTCCACGATTCGCAGAGCCAGCCCTTCATCCCGCGCGAGGCGGGCGATTTCGGGACAAGTCGCTTCGGCGACGAAAGGATGTCCCGGTACCGCGTAGATCACGCCTTGATCGCGCCGCCCCAATTCCAAAATCTTTTTGGCGATGGCCGCGTAGACTTCTTCGAATGTATTTCCGTTTTGATATAAGTCATCGAAAGAATGAATCTTGACCACTGGCGGAAAACCGTAGACCGTGGGGTGTTGTTTCGTGCGAAGATAAATCTCATCGGCAGACGAAAGCACGTCCCACGCTTCACGCGTCAGTTGATTTGGATCACCAGGACCAAGACCTAGTAGCACGATTCCAGACATATAAACCTCGTTAAATACAAAACGTAAAACGCAAAGTGTGTGGCGCCAGATGCGTTTTACGTTTTATGTTTTGCGCTTTGAAAATTAACGCTTGGTGTACGTCGGGGCTTTGCGGGCACGTTTGAGTCCCGGCTTCTTGCGTTCCTTGATGCGGGCATCGCGAGTCAGCAGGCCGTATTTGCGGAGAGACGAAGTCCAGTCGGCATTGACCTGCAGCAAAGCGCGCGCCAAACCCAGCTTGACCGCGTCGGTTTGGCCGGTTACGCCGCCGCCGCTCACCTTAACCATTACGTCATAACGAGACGGTTCCTGGCCGCAGGCTTTGAACGCCAGTAGGATATTCGCCAGATCGTCTGTGCGCGTGAAATAAGCCGGAGCATCCTTCTCGTTGACAACGAACTTGCCGCTGCCGCTCATCAAGCGAACGCGTGCGGTGCTTTCCTTGCGGCGGCCTATACCTTCATAATATTGAACAGCCATGAATGCTTTTTCCTTTCTACTTCGCAGATGGCGAAACCACAAGCGGCTCGGGGTTTTGCAGTTTATGCGGATGATCGGGACCCGCATAAATCTTAAGGCGCTTCATCACTGCGCGTCCCATTTTGTTATGAGGCAGCATACCCCATACCGCCGCGCGCAAGACGCGGTCGGGATGTTCGCGCAGTTGAGTCCGCATGGTCACGCTCTTGATCCCGCCGGGATAACCCGACACGTGATGATACATTTTTGTGTCCATCTTCGGATGCGTGCGTGTGCCGGTGGCCGTCACGCGCTCGGCATTCACAACCACCACGTAGTCGCCCATTTCCACACCGGGCGTAAACGTTGGCTTGTGCTTGCCCAGCAAAACGCGGGCAATATTCGCCGCAAAGCGGCCAAGATTCTGGCCGTTGGCATCTGCCACATACCATTTGCGTTCGATTTCGCTTTCTTTCGGATAGTACGACTTGTACACTTTCAATCTCCGTTTTCTTTACTCGGACAGCTCTGATAAGTTACTTCGACGAGAGCCAATCCATGTGCGGGCGCTAATCCCGCGGGAATTTGATTTTTGAACTGTGGCTTCTCTAAAGACTTGGCCACAACTTCTTTTGAACATCTTCCTTGCGCGACAGCAACTTGAACGTAGACCAGTCGTCGCACCATGCGATATAAAAACGCATCCGCCCGGACTTCATACTGCCACTCACCTTCGATTTTTCTCCACGCTGAAAGCGATACCGTTCGAACCGTACTGCTTTCTTTGCGCGGCGCTGAACCAAATGCGGCGAAATCGTGTCGGCCCAAGAAAA
>JAKBYW010000411.1:0-2879 GCA_021840275.1 Chloroflexota bacterium
CTGAGCGTAGCGACACTTGCGCCGCACAGCTCTTGGTTGTTCTTGTTATTGATGCCGTCGTTATCGGGGAAATTTCCTGTTGAAAGCAATTGATGAAGAGGTGACAAAACTCCAGTTGACATCCTAAATTGGCTACACTATAATAAAGTTGTCAGACAACTACGAAGTGCTTTGCTTTGCCAGCAGACTGATCCTTGGCAACTGATAACTGGTCACGAAATGACAACCCTTCTCATCAAAAACGCCTACATAGTCACCATGGACGATGCCCAGCGGGAAATTCCCGAGGGCGGTCTTTTCATTCGAGACGGATACATCGAACAGGTCGGGCCGACGAGCACGCTTCCACACCCTTCGACAGGCTCAGGGCAAGCCGCCGACGAAGTGCTCGACCTCAAAGGTCACGTCGTTCTGCCCGGCCTCGTCAACACGCACCATCATTTTTATCAAACTCTCACGCGCGCCGTGCCTGCCGCGCAGGATGCCAATCTCTTCAACTGGCTCAAAACTTTATATCCCATTTGGGCGCGCATGAATGCCGAAGATATTTTTATTTCGACTCAGACCGCATTGAGCGAACTGGCCCTTTCGGGATGCACCACCGCATCAGATCACCTCTACCTTTTTCCCAACGGTTCAAAACTGGACGATGAGATTGCCGCCGCTAAAGAAGTGGGACTCCGTCTGCAAGCCTCGCGCGGCTCGATGTCGCTCGGCGAATCCAAAGGCGGACTTCCGCCGGATTCCGTTGTCGATAGTGAAGACTCCATCCTGAAAGATTCCCAGCGGCTCATCCAGCGCTATCACGACTCCCAGCCCGGCGCGTTCGTGCAAATTGTTTTGGCTCCGTGCTCGCCATTCAGCGTGACCAGCGACTTGATGAAACAGTCTGCGAAATTAGCGCGTGAATATGGCGTTCACTTGCACACGCATCTGGCTGAAACCGAAGACGAGAAACAATTCTGCATGCAGATGTTCGGTCATCGTCCGGTCGGTTATATGCAGGAAGTGGATTGGGTTGGCGAGGATGTCTGGTTTGCGCACGCAGTGTGGGTCAATGACGAAGAAATCCAAGTCTTTGCCAAGCACAATTGTGGCGTGGCGCATTGTCCAACCTCCAATATGCGGCTCGCTTCCGGCATTGCGCCGATCAAGGAATATCGCAAGGCTGGCGTCAATGTCGGCCTCGGCGTGGACGGTTCTGCATCCAACGATGGCTCACATTTATTGGCTGAAGTCCGTCAAGCCATGCTGCTCTCACGCGTCAAAGAAGGTATCACAGGATTTTCGCGCTCGGACCCCACCCCCGGCCCCTCCCCTAAAGCGGGAGGGAAGCATTCCCCTCTCCCACTGGGAGAGGGTCGCGAAGCACGGGTGAGGTCTCTCATGACTGCCCGCGATGCGCTCTATCTCGGCACGCGCGGTGGGGCGGCGGTGCTTGGACGAAAAGACATCGGCTCGCTCGAGGTTGGCAAATGTGCCGACTTTTTCGCTGTCAATTTGAATAGACTCAATTACGCCGGCGCAGGACACGATCCTGTTTCAGCAGTCGTCTTTTGCCAGCCCGGCAAAGTGGATTACACCGTCGTCGGCGGAAAATTCATCGTCAAGGAAGGTCAGCTCGTGACGGTTGATGAAGGTAAGTTAGTCGAGAAACACAACAAAGCATCGAAGAGATTGTTACAAGGTTAATGATGATGAGACAGATAGTAGATACAGCTGCAATTGTGCGTGGACTCGATCAGGCAGATTGGGTGCAGATTGAATTGCTTAAAGGCCTTCCGCCCGAGAAGCGGGTTATTCCTGCCATGCGCGCTCAATCATTTGCTATGTCCACATTTCGATTAACTCTTGAGAAAAGATATCCGAACTTGTCTCGTGAAGAAATCAGTATTAAGTTGCTGGAACACTTCACAACAGTTCGATTGCCGAAAGCCAATGTATAGTATCAAGTTTTATGCAAGTGTTGTTCGTGCTTTGGATGAGATTGGCGCTCCCTATATGCTTGTAGGCGCGTTTGCGGGGATTCCATTTGGCATTACACGCGCTACATACGACATTGATATCCTTGTTGATTTGCGAGATCAGGATTTTGAAGCTCTTTCTGCAAAGTTTCCACTTCCTCGATATTATGCTGACCCAGAGATGATGCGTAATTCAGTCCAGATGGGCATCATGTTCAATATCATAGATTCTTCCGATGCCATAAAAGCAGATCTGGTTCCCCTTAAGCGTGAGCCGGAATATCGTGTTGCATTTGAGCGCCGAATTCAAAAACGATTCTCGGATGGTGAAACGGAATTTGAAGCGTGGTGCGCGCGCCCTGAAGATATTATTGTTGGGAAATTACAGGCATGGCAGGAAGGTCAGTCTTCCAAGCACCCAACTGATATAAAAAGTATCCTCCTGTTCATGTTGAGTGAAGAAGTGGATACTCCTTTTGATTTGAGTATGGTTGCTTCATCTGCATCTCAAATTGGTTCTGAAGCATTGGACTTGTGGAATGATTTAGTTGCTCAAGTTCGTACAGAAATCCAAAATCATAAATAATTCGATAGGAAAATTTTATGCCCTCTTCTACAAAACTCACCCGCGCACTCGTCGACGTTTCCATGGGACGCATGCCTGCCGACCTCGTGATTCGCGGCGGTAAATGGGTCTCTGTTCAATCGGGCGAAATTATCCCCGGCACCGACATTGCCATCGTGGACGGTCACATCGCCTACGTCGGTCACGATGCGAAACATGCCATCGGCAGGAAAACAAGAGTCATCAATGCCAAAGGCCGCTACCTCGTGCCAGGTTTGCTCGATGGGCACATGCACGTTGAGTCGGGCATGGTCACAGTCACGGAATTTGTGCGTGCGGTTGCCGTGCGC
>JAKBYW010000412.1:0-301 GCA_021840275.1 Chloroflexota bacterium
GAGAACGCGCTCAAAGCCGGGCAAAATTCCATTACATGCGTCGCGCCTTTTATCCAGAAGGCCGCGGCGTTCGCGTTGACTGACCCCGAAATCCAGCAAGTCAGCGTCAATATGCGCGCCGCGTACGCACGTCGTCGAGAATTGGTTGTGCGAATCGCGCATGAGATGGAAAGCGAAAAAGTTTTGGTCACACCGCCGCAGGGCGCATTTTATTTCTTCCTTGATCTGTGTCCCTTGAAAATGTCGTCTGTTGAGATCTGCGAACGCATTCTCAATGAAGCGGGTGTAGGACTCGTGCCCG
>JAKBYW010000412.1:311-2870 GCA_021840275.1 Chloroflexota bacterium
CATTTGGTAAACAAGGCGAAGGCTTTGTCCGCATGACGATTGCGGCCTCAGATGCAGATGTTGAAGAGGGATTCAGGAAAATCGTGGAGTGGGCTGAAAAACAGTAAGCAGTAAACAGTGAACAGTCGGTGGCCGAGTAGGCCAAGTGCTTGTCGAGGCCGTATCAAGACCACATTGGAGACCAAATGAAAGTCGCATTTCAAGGGGAGGCTGGAGCTTATTCGGAGCAGGCCGTTTTTGGGTATTTTGGAAGCGTGGAAACCGTCCCGTGCGAATCTTTTGATTCAGTGTTCGATGCGGTCAATTCTGGAAAATGTGAATCGGCGTTGATCCCGATTGAAAATTCTTTGGCGGGAAGCATTCATCAAAATTATGATCTGCTTTTGCGGAATGAATTGCACATCGTCGGCGAATATTTTCTCCGTGTGCGCCACTGCTTGATCGCATTACCAGATGTCGACAAATCAGATATCAAAAAAGCGATCAGCCATCCGCAGGCGTTGGGTCAATGTGCAGGCTATTTACGGAATCTTAATATCAAGCCGGTAGCTGTTTATGACACAGCCGGGAGCGTGAAGATTCTCAAGGAGTCTGGTGCGCGCGACACTGCCGCGATTGCTTCGCGCCGCGCGGCCGAATTGTATGGAATGCAAATTTTGGAAGAGGGGATCGAAGATAACGTGGAAAACTATACGCGTTTTCTCGCTATCCAGCGAGAGGTAATTGTCCCTGAGAAAGGCCCTCATCAGGGCTTAGCGAAAACGTCCATTGTTTTTACGCTCAAGAATGAACCGGGTGCATTGTTCAAAGCCTTGAGTGTATTCGCATTGCGCGATATCGATCTGACCAAAATAGAATCGCGGCCATTGGCGGGCAGTCCGTGGGAATATTTATTCTATGTTGATTTTATTGGCGCAACGCATGAAGAGACTGTCCGCAAGGCGTTGGACCATCTCAATGAATATGCAAAGATGTTGCGTGTGCTGGGATCATATCCGCGATTCAATGGATAAAGATAATTTGATAATTTCCGAATGGGCAGTCTTCCTCTTGACTTATTTCCGAAAGCACATATAATCCAGCGAAATCAACTTCAAGCCATGAATCAAATCTTTGCCCTCTCCCTTATTGTCGTCCTTATTTCGGTCCTTATTATTAAGGACCAATTTGTGGTTGGGATGGCAACGGTGAGAGCGAAATAGACTCACACGAACTCTGGTAATACATGAGCCGCCCCAACCACTGGGGCGGCTCTTTTTATTCCACTCAAAGGAAAAGAGAGTCATGCGATCAGATACCGTCAAGCAAGGTTTTGAGAAAGCCCCACATCGAGCATTATTGCGCGCCACCGGTGTGAGGGAAGAAGATATGGGGAAACCGTTTGTGGCAATCGTCAACTCATACATTGACATTGTCCCCGGCCACGTGCATTTGCAGGAGTTTGGCAAACAGGTCAAGGAAGCCGTGCGTGCGGCAGGTGGTGTGCCGTTCGAGTTCAACACCATCGGCGTGGATGATGGCATTGCGATGGGGCACATGGGGATGAAGTTCTCGCTTCCTTCGCGGGAGCTGATAGCGGACTCCGTTGAGACGATGATCGAAGCCCACCGATTTGACGCGATGGTGTGCATCCCGAACTGCGACAAGATCGTGCCTGGCATGTTGATGGCAGCCATGCGTGTCAACATCCCAACTATCTTTGTTTCAGGTGGGCCGATGGCGGCGGGCAAGACGCCTGAAGGCGAAACGATTGACTTGATTTCTGTGTTCGAAGGTGTGGGGGCTTATCAGGCTGGAAAGATTGATGAAAAACGATTGACAACTTTGGAAAGATTTGCCTGCCCGTCCTGTGGTTCCTGCTCAGGCATGTTTACTGCCAATAGCATGAACTGTCTGATGGAAGTCATCGGGCTGGCGTTGCCGTATAACGGTTCGGCGTTGGCGAAGACGGCAGAGCGCGATGCTCTGGCGAAGAAGGCTGCGACGCAGATCATGACTCTCCTCAATCGCGATATCAAGCCGCGCGACATTGTCACTGCCGAGGCGATTGACGATGCCTTTGCTTTGGACATGGCGATGGGTGGCTCGACCAACACGGTCCTGCATACGCTGGCTCTGGCTCACGAAGCTGGTGTGGATTATCCGCTTACGCGCATCAACAGCGTGGCTGAACGCGTGCCGCATATCTGTAAAGTTTCTCCGGCCGGCAAGTGGCACATGGAGGATGTCCATCGCGCCGGTGGCATTCCTGCCATCTTGAACGAAGTCCAGCGTGCGACGAATATGCTGCACTTCGACCGGATCACCGTCACCGGCACAACGCTGGGAGAATCGATTAAAGGTGCGGAGATCAAAGATGATGATGTCATCCGCCGTTATGAAAACGCGCACTCAAAGCGCGGGGGATTGGCGATATTGTTTGGCAATCTCGCGCCCAATGGCGCAGTGGTCAAGGTTGGAGGTGTGGGCGTGCCGATGATGAAATTCTCAGGCCCGGCAGTGATTTTTGAATCCCAAGAAGAATCGATGGCGGGCATTCTCGGCGGCAAGGTCAAGGCC
>JAKBYW010000014.1:0-13135 GCA_021840275.1 Chloroflexota bacterium
GACGACCATCAATTCTTCCAGCGTGACATCCCAACCTGTTGTGGCTTTGACGAAGTCCACTGTTTCTTTCGGACCGTAAAGCGTCCAGCCGGGACCCCAGACGAATTGACACAACTCGAGGCTGTCAAGCATGGAATAGAAGACTTCCGTCAGCCAGGCGAACTTGACCTTGTCCACGCCCAGCGACATCGGTTCGAGCTTGTTCGGCATTCCAAGCAGGGACAGGCGCCCCATGTAGAGATCGGAGGCGATGCCGTCTTCGATCATCCAGTCATGCTCGCTGGATTGATGATCCGCGCCAAATGGATTGACCGAATAAATAAGGGCGAGCGAGCGCTTGGCCTGCGGCATGTGAGCAGGCATCTCAGCGCCCTTGACGGTAATGAGGCACTCGTCCGCGCCGTTGCCCCAAATTTTTGCGGCGCGCTCCGAGCCTTGCGAAAGCACCTTGCCGAGCACGCCCTCATTGTTTACGATTTGATTCAGCACAGTAAGCATGGCATCTACGTTGCCAAATTTCAATTCGAGACCGCCCGTCTGTTCCTTGGTGATAATACCCTTCTCGTAACATTCCATCGCGAAGGCAATCGTAGCGCCGCAAGCGATGGTATCCACCGCGTGTTGATTGCAGATTTGATTCGCCAGCGCAACGGCGGCCAGGTCGCTGATCCCACAATAAGAGCCGAAGGTGCCGAGTGTTTCGTATTCAGGCCCGCCATAATTCGGATCAGCCTTGTAAGCGCCCTCTTTAATTTCAACAACACGTTTGCATTTCACAACACAGGCGTAGCAGGTGTCACGTTGCTTGAGAATGGTCTCAGCCATCTTCTCGCCGCTGATCGGTTCGCAATCTGCAAACTGACCTTCGTTGTAGTTGAATGTGGGCAGCGTGCCCATCGAGTTCTGCGGCATAACCACGCTGGCCGTGCCATATTTTGCGAGTCCGTCCATATCGGGATTATTCGGCAGATCCTTCGAGCCAACGCGGTTGAGCGCGGTCACCCCTTTAGCATCAGCCAGTTGCATCTTCTGAGTCCCGCGCACAACCACAGCCTTGAGATTCTTGCTTGCCATCACCAGGCCCATGCCGGTGCGTCCGTTATTTCGGTTGGACATGCTCAACAATGTAGAGAACAACACGCCTTTTTCCGCCGCCGGGCCGTGCTGCAAAATTTCCGCCTTCGGATCAACTTCGTTGTGTAGGATCGCGTCCACATCGCCGGTGATCTTGCCCATCAAATGCGCAGCGTCATGCAGTTCGGCTTTGCCGTCCACAATTTTGAGATAAACGGGTTCGGACGATTTTCCTTTGATAACGATGCCATCAAAGCCCGCGAACTTAAGTTCAGCCGGGAAGAATCCGCCGCCCTGCGAATCGCCGATGCCCCCGCTGATCGGGGACTTGGCATTGGCATTGATGCGGCTCTGGCCTGAGATGGCCGCGCCCGTCGTCACGCCGCACATCAGCGTCAAGACATTCTCAGGCGAAAGCGCGTCCGCGCCCCTGGGCATCTCTTTCAAAATGTAATACAACCCCATCGCCGAACCGCCCATGTATTTGCGATAGAATGATTCAGGCGGTGTTTCCGCATCCAGCTTGCCGCTGGTGAGATCAACGTGCAAAATCTTTCCGATATAACCGAAGGGCATGGCATCCTCCAATGAAAATGAAAATCAATTTTGATTATTATACGGGCGGATGTCGCAATCAGCAAACATAATTTTCCGAAAAGGACAAAGAAAGAAAAACCCGCGTCGCTTCCGGACCCTTCGATGCACTCAGGGCAAGCTTGAAGCGGACACTGTTTCGAAAGAATCGGTCAGCGCGACGTTCCGCCGCAAAGTAATCTCAGAGATTTAACGCAAAGTCGCAAGGACGCAAAGAAAAATCTTAGCGCCTCTGCGGCTTTGCGTTTTATTCTTTTGTAAAATTTTCTACGCGATTTCCTTGGTCATTTCCTTGATGCCGTACGGGAACTCGTACTCGGCCATCTTTGCCATGAACGGATCAGGGTCAAAGGCTTCCGGCCCAAGCACGCCGACGCCCTTCCACTGACCATGATGAAGCAAGTCCCAGCCGATGACCGCGCTGAAAGCCGTCTGCGCCACAACCGCCTGGCAACCCCAACGCTTCATGCACTCGGCATTATCCGCGACTTGATACAGATACACTTCGCGCGGTCTTCCGTCTTTCGTGCCTTTGACCCAGGTCCCAGCACAGGTCTTGCCGTGCATCTTTTCGCCGAGATGAGCCGGATCGGGCAGGCAGGCCACCACCATATCGCGCGGTGCGACTTCCAAACCTTTGACTTTGATCTTTTCCTTGCTGTCGAGTCCGAGTGTGTGCAGGGTCTTGAGCACGCTGATGAACTGGTCGCCCAGCCCATACTTGAACGTAACGCGTTTGGCCTTGACCCAACGCGGCACCAGCAAAACTTCCTCATGCTCCACGTTGACCACTTCCACCGGGCCAATCTCCGGGAAGTCAAACGTCTCCGGCTCGGAGAAGGGCGCGGTTGTGAACCAGCCTTTATCCTTTTCAAAGATCACGGGTGGGTTGAGACATTCCTCGATTGTTGTCCAAATCGAGAAGCTGGGCGCAAATTCATAACCTTCGATGGTAATGTTCGCGCCATCGCGGATGCCGACTTCTTCGATCTCGTCGAAGAGATGATCCTGGGCATAGCGGGCAAACACGTCTGCCATACCAGGCTCCACGCCCAACCCGACCAGCGCCAGCAGACCCTTCTTCTCCCAGTCTTTGGCTTTCTCGAACTGGTAATCACCCAGCTTCTCGCCCGATTTATTGAACGGGTCGGTCGGATGCGGCTTCGAGAGCGTCATTGCCATATCCATGTATATCGCGCCAACGGCGTAGGCCGCATCGAAGATCTGCTGGTTGAAGATCGGGTCAACCGAGTTCATGATCAAGTCAACCTGATATTTCTTCGCCAGCGCCTCGATGTTCTCCTGCTTACTGGCATCAATGAACTCGGCAGGGAAACGCTTTGCGTCACCCAACCTCTTCTGAACTTCCTCGGCGCGGGCCTTGTTGTAATCGGCCAGCACGATCAGTTCCACCCACGGGCGTTCCTTTGCGATGGCGGCAATCGCTTCACCGACACCGCCCACTCCAACGAGCAATACTTTCATAGATCTTTCTCTCCGTTTGTTTTATAACTCGCGATTACGCGGGTTAGAGTACGTGTTTGTGTTGGCGAACAATGTAACCGCAAAAGTTCTCGCAAAAGTTTCGCCAATCATGCTGAGCGCTCTCAATAATGCTTTCATGTTTTCCTCTTCATCTGTTTCTACATCCGCCATCCAGGATGGCAGACTAAATAATTCCTGCCGCACAAATGGCGGCTCCATTCAAAACCAATAAGAAGCCGGGTTGCAACGTCAACCGGCGTCAAACGCAGTGCAGAAGAACGTGTTGCCTGGTGCAACACGATTAACATCCGTTTCAATTGAAGAATGTTTCATCAGAGAACAATCTCGGCGCCCACAGTCTCCCCCCACTGCACTGACGCCTGTCAACAGGACTTTCATAATTCCTTTCGGATGGCTCCGCCGACCGACATTTGCGGGGGCAGACAAAGTATTTGCCGCCTCAGCCGGTTCGGGTCCGGACTTGAAGCGGGTCGTGTTTCCCAGGCTTTTTATCCGCCTGAAAATGAATCCGCTAAAAATAAACTTCCTTAACGATCTTCAAGTGCATGAAAGTTTCCGCTTCGCGCACACCGTCAATTGTGTATAACTTTTCCGTGATGAATTTCAAAAGGTCTTCATGGTCGCGGCAGGAAACTTCGAGCATGATGTCGAAACGTCCGCTGACGACCATCAAATAAACCACGTTCTCAAGAGCGGCAATGGCATTGGCGACTTCGAGCATTTTGTGGCCGTCGGTGCGGATGCCGATCATGGCCATGGTCTTCAGCCCGCGATGCACAGGGTTGGTGATGGCGACGACTTTGAGATAGCCTTGCTCGACGAGGCGGTTGTATCGCTGACGGATCATGCCCGGTGAGACTTTGAGTTGCTCGGCGATCTGGGCGAAGGCCTCCCGCCCGTCTTTTCGGAGGGACTCAAGGATGTGAAGATCAATTTCGTCAAGCCGATCGGCTTGATTTGTGACGATTCCGTTTTCCACAGCTTTATTTTATAATCATTTTGCATTCTTGTCAATATATTTATGATGATTTTGCATTTTTCAGCACAATCCATGCAAAATAAAACTCCCGACTCGCTTGAGTCGGGAGTTCGTGGTTGTGGATGTAAAACTACTTGCCTTTTACTTCTGTCCAGATCTTATCGTAGAGCGGCGCCGCATCGCCCAAATCATCGAGCCAGTGTCCGGCTTTGATTGCATCGGGAGGCGTATTGGTGATCGGCGAATTCATATAAGCATCATAGATTTTCGCAAGGGTCGTGTCGTTGCCGTTGGAATCCTTGACTGGCATCTGGTTGCCCTTGGCGTAATCGAGCGCCGCCTTGTCCGGGTTGGTGTATGGGAAGTCGCGCAACATCATCCAGAACAGGTCGCCCTGCATCGTGTAGTTCAACCAGGCATAGGCCGCGTCGAGGTGCGGGGCGTTGGTCGGGATGGCATAGTTATCCTGCCAAAGAATTGCGCCCTCGGTCGGATAAACATACTTGATCGCAGGTACCTGTTGCTGGGCCAGGAAAGCTTCGCCGGTCCATGTAATTCCAAGATCCACATCGCCTGCGATCAAAGCAGTTTTGGGGCTGTCGCTATCATACGATTTTACGCATGGAGCAAGCTCAAGTAATTTCGCCTTCGCTGCATCCAATTGTTTGGGGTCCTTTGAGTTGGCATCATAACCCAGGCTCACCAGGGTCGCGCCGATGATATCGTGAGCGCCATCCAGCATCACCATGTTCTTGCTTGCGCAACCAGGTTTCCACAAATCCTTCCATGAAGTCGGCGGAGTTGTGATCTTAGTGGAGTTGTAAACGATTGCGTCTGTGCCTGCCTCGTAAGGAATGGTGTAATCATTGTTCGGATCGTACGGCAAACCGAGATACTTGGGATCAAAGTTTCCCATGATCGTCAATTTGCTTTTATCAAGCTTTTGGATCATTTTATTGCGGATCATTGGAGCCACAAAGTTGTTCGTTGGCTGGACAATGTCGTAAGAGGTAGCGCCAGCTGAAAGCTTCGCATACATCTCTTCGTTACCGGAATACTCATCGCGGTTAACCTTGATGCCGTAGACCAGTTGGAAGCACTCCTGCACATCCGTCGGAATGTATTCGGTCCAAACAAAAAGGTTCAATTGTGTGGACGTAACATTCACGCGAGGGTTAGGCTCCGGGCAAACAAATCCGCTCGAAGTAACCTTTTGTCCGGCCCCACCGCTGCTTGCGGCAGCAGTAGGTGCGTTGCCGCCGCTTGGGGCAGTAGTG
Organism: Chloroflexota bacterium; assembly: GCA_021840275.1. GTDB lineage: Bacteria > Chloroflexota > Anaerolineae > Anaerolineales > Villigracilaceae > Fen-1038. Next base: position 5,431 of record JAKBYW010000014.1, read on the forward strand.
GGGACGTTGCCGCCACTGCTCGGGGCAGCAGTAGGCGCGTTGCCGCCGCAGGCTGCTAGCACAAAGCCAGCAACCATTACAACGGCCAGCAATTTCCAAAACACTGATTTTTTCATCTCTTCCTCCATCAGAAAGATTTATTGGCACGCGGAAGCGGTATCCTCCGCGAAATACCTGAGACTATTTTTGCTCTCGATTCTGAATCCATTGCAACATGAGCACAGCAAGAAAAACAATGGTGATCCAGACAGTGGAGAGCGCATTAACCTGCGGTGTGATAATACGCCGCAGGAGGCCATATACATAAATTGGAAGCGTGGTCGAACCAGGGCCGTTCGTGAAGAATGTGATGACGAAATCGTCCAGCGAAAGCGTGAAGGCTAACAGCGCGCCGGAAAGAACACCTGGCAGGATCATTGGAAAGGTTATTCGCTGGAACGTTATCCATTCGTTTGCGCCCAGATCCATGGCGGCTTCTTCATAAGCTTTTTCGAACCCCTGCAAGCGGGCCTGAACAACCAGCGTTACGAAGGGAATCATAAAGGCGATGTGACTCACAATAACGGTACCCAGCCCCAAGGTCAGGCGCGCATCGCCGTTGAGATTTAGGACGTTGTTCAGTAATCCAAACAACTGACTGAACAAAGTCAGAATACCGATACCCATTACGATCTCGGGGATAACGATCGGGATATAAAGTGAAAGTTGTGAAAACGACTTCAACTTGAAGTTGTAGCGTTGAAGCGCCAACGCAGCCATTGTCCCAACAACTGTCGAGACGAACGTCGCGATAAAGGCAATTGTCAATGTGTTTTTGGCGGCATTCGTGACGTCGGTATTCTTTGAAAGCTCACAAAACCAGTGGAACGGGCCGCAGGGACTCTGGACTATATTACTTCCATCCGCAAGCACTGTATCTGCAAATTTAGGGATGAAGCCCGTAAAGACCACATTGGTCCGCGAAGCATTGAACGAGTACAACACAAGGACAACGATGGGCAGATACAGAAAAGCGTACACCAGCATTGTGGCGGTAATAACAAACGGGGAGCGGCGAAATGGATTCATGCGACCACGATCTCCTCTCCGAAGCCGAATTTGCGGGTATAGAAGTAAGTCACGATCAACGTGAGGATCATCAGGATGAGCGAGGCAGCCGAACCAAAGGTCGGGTCACGCGCGTCGAGAAATTGACGTTGAATAAGATTGCCCACGAGGATCACCTGCCGTCCGCCCAAAATATCGGACACAATGAACGTTCCCATAACCGGGATAAAGACCAGGATCGTTCCCGCCACCACGCCCGGCATCGAAAGCGGCAACGTGACTCGCATCAGTGTGCGGAGGGAATTTGCGCCGAGATCCGCTGCGGCCTCATACAGCGAGTTATCGATCTTTTCAAGGGAAGTATAGATCGGCAAAATCATGAACGGTAGAAACTCGTACACCATTCCAACCAGCACCGCACCGGGCGTATATAACATATTCAACGGCGTGAACGGGATATGCAAAAGGTTTGCGAACCAGCCGAGGACAATATTGATGACGCCTTCCTGGCGCAGCAACATCATCCACGCATAGACGCGGATAACAAAGTTCGTCCAAAGCGGGATAAGCACCAGAAATAAATAAGTATTGCGACGTTTTGGATGTGCGCGCGCAATAAAGTACGCAAGCGGGTACGCCAGGACGATAACCAACACCGTTGTATTGAAACCCAGCGCCAACGAACGCCACATGATCTGCGCATAAAGCGGATCAAAACAAACTTTTGCGCCGTTTGCGCAATCGGTGCTGTAGCCGAGCAGGCGGACGTAATTATTAAACGAAAAGGAATAGATCACATTCCCATCGGGGCTGCGCTGGCCAAAGCTGACAACCAGCGTCAGGAGCAAAGGGATGATCAATAGACCGACCATAAAAACCAAAGTCGGCAGGATCAGCAAGGTTCCTTGTGCGGACTTATTTTCACGCAATCGCTTAAGCATGGTTAGTCCCTCGGCAAAACCAGTGTGTTTTCCGGAAGAAGCGTCAGCCACGCTTTTTCGCCGTTTGAGTAAAACGCGCGCGGATCAAGCGTGGAAATGTGATTCTGCTCCCAGACCTTTACACGCACGCCGCGCACATCCAAATATAAATGCGTATCGGACCCGATATAGGTGCTGTTCGTGACAACGCCCTCGACGCTATCCTCTTTCACCCCTTGCCGATCGGTCAAGCGTATCTTTTCTGGACGAATGGAAACGGACACATCATCCCCGACCTTGACCTTGCTGGTAACGATCCCGGCCAGGTCTTCACCCCAGGCCGGAATGCTCACAACGGCCTGATCGCCCTTGATGGATTTCACCTTGCCATCCAGAAAATTGGATTCCCCAATGAAGTCTGCCACAAAGCGGCTGGTCGGGCGTTCATAGATTTCCACAGCCGTCCCCATCTGCCGCACCTTACCCAGACTCATGACTGCGATACGGTCAGACATGGTCAGCGCTTCTTCCTGATCGTGGGTCACATAAATAAATGTGATCCCAACTTCCTGTTGCAGGGACTTAAGCTCCAACTGCATTTCCTTGCGAAGTTTCAAATCGAGCGCGCCGAGCGGCTCATCGAGCAAAAGAACTTTCGGGCGTTTGACCAGCGCCCGGGCCAGCGCGATGCGCTGCTGCTGTCCGCCGGAAAGCTGTTTGGGCCTGCGCCTGCCCATGCCGCCCAACTTGACCATATCCAGCGCCTCGCCAACACGCCGCTCAATCTCTTTCTTTTCCACCTTTTCCATTTCAAGGCCGAAAGCAATGTTCTCAGAAACGGTCATATGCTGGAAAAGGGCATAATTCTGGAACACCGTATTCACAGGCCGCAAAAATGGAGGCTTGTGCCCCTGCGGTTCTCCGTCGATAAAGACCTCGCCATCCGTAGGCCATTCAAAGCCTGCGATCATACGAAGAGAGGTGGTCTTACCGCATCCCGAAGAACCCAGCATGGAGAAGAACTCTCCCTGCTTGATCTGCATAGTAACGTTATCCACCGCCGCCAACTCGTTGCCTTCGGGTGTGATGAATTTTTTTACTACTTCACGCAATTCAACTGCAAACTCACTAGCCATCTATCTTCTCCGAAATGGATTTTCGTTTTACAAAGTCCTGCTGACAGACTTAAGTACATCTTCCAGACGATCGAGTAAAGTATCCAGTTGTTCATACGAAATAATAAGCGGCGGCTCGATGCGAATGGTCTGCGCGCTGGTCAACGTGCCAGCCACCAGAACATTTCGCTGAAATAGACCAGCCGCAACTTTATAACCAATCTCAGGACTCTTGAAATGCATGCCGATCAAAAGGCCCTTGCCCGTTATTTTCTCATAAATTTGTGGATATTGCGCGGTGAATTTTTGAAGCCTCGCCATCACATAATTGCCTTTATCGGCGGCCTGCTCCCAAAGTCGCTCACGCAAGGTAACGTGAATCGCGGCAATTGCCGCCGAACAGGCCAACGCACCACCGCCAGTCGTCGTGGTGTGCATGAACGGGTTCGGATACATCATCGGACGGAATATTTCCTCCGTGGTGCAGGTTGCGCTGATGGGCATCACGCCGCCGCCCAGCGATTTGGCAATGGTCAAAATGTCAGGCGTGACGTTCCAATGATCAACACCCCACAGCTTCCCGGTCCGGCCCAGACCCGTTTGCACTTCGTCCGCGATCAACAGTGCGCCATATTTTTTTGTCGCGGCACGCACACGCGGCCAAAAATCATCGGGCGGAACGATCGCGCCAGCCTCGCCCTGGATCGGTTCAAATAAGACGCCAGCCACGCCGATCCCAACTTTGTCGCAAATCTCTAGCTGCTTCTCAACCGCTTCGGCGTCGCCAAATGGAACGTGATAAACGGTTCCTGCATAAAGCGGCCCCAGCGGTGCGCGGAAATCAGCCTTGCCCATCATCGAAAGCGATCCCATCGTCTTGCCGTGGAAGGCTTTGACCGCCACAATGAAGGCCGATTTACCAGTGTAGAGTTTTGCAATTTTTATTGCGGCTTCAACTGCCTCAGTGCCACTGGCCGCAAACCAACTATATTTCAAATCGCCGGGTGTAACAGTGGCGAGCAGTTTCGCCAGCACGCCGCGCAACGGATCGATCAATTCCTGCGACGGCATCGGCGAACGATCCAACTGCGCCTTGACCGTCGCCACCACATCGGGATGACTCCAGCCCAGATCCATCATGCCGAAACCGCCCAGGCAATCAAGGTACTCGCGGCCAAGGATGTCTTTAAAAACTGCGCCCTCGCCCATCCATTCCACAGCGGCCCAATTGCCGGATTCGGTCACGGACTTACGATAATCCAGCCAGCCGCGATTGAAATGTTCGGCAAAATTATTTTTTGATTCGTCAATGATGTGGTGCGCTTCCTCGACGGTTGGAAATCCTTTCTTGTGAATCAAGCCAATCCAACGCGAGGAGTAATCAAGGGCTTCTTCGTAATCAATCGCCATAAATGTCCATTTCATTTGGAATACGGGAGCTTGCTCCTGCAACCGCCAGCAAGCTGGCCGACTCCAAAAAATTAAAACTTTCTCGTCCATTCTTTCGGCCAGCGTTCCACCACAACCTTTTTCTGCGTGAAGAACTCGACCGCGTCCATACCCTGGCCGTGCATATCGCCGAAGAAACTATCCTTCCAGCCGCTGAACGGAAAGAAGGCCATCGGCGCAGCCACGCCGATATTGATGCCAATGTTCCCGGCGTCGGCTTCATATCTAAATCTGCGCGCGGCGTTTCCACTGGATGTGAACAAGCTGGCCTGATTTCCATACTGCCCACTGTTGACAAGTTCAATGGCCTCGTCAATTGTATTGACGTGCATGAGACTCAGCACCGGGCCGAAAATTTCAGTGCGCGCAATTTCGCCTCCACGCGGGACATCAGACAGGATCGTCGGACGGACAAAGTTTCCACGCTCATAGCCTTTCACTGTCGTCCCGCGGCCGTCCACCGGAACCGATGCGCCTTCTTTCGCGCCGACGCCGATCAACTGCTCGACGCGTGTCTTGCTGGCTGCATTAATCACCGGTCCCATTTGCACGCCGGAATCCAAACCATAACCGACCACGCGATTTGATGCCGCGTCGCAAATCATCTCGTTAAAAGTATTGCGCGCCTCGGCAACCGTCACCGCAAATGAGACTGCCAGGCAGCGCTGACCCGCACAACCGAAAGCCGAATCCGCTACGATCTTGGTCGCCATTTCCATATCGGCGTCAGGCAGAATAATGACCGGGTTCTTCGCCCCGCCCTGCGCCTGCACGCGTTTGCCGTTGGCTGATGCTTTGGCGTACAGATATTTTGCCGTCACTGTCGAGCCGACAAATGTGACCGCGCGAATTGCCGGATGTTCGAGAATCGCATCCACTGCTTCCTTCGCGCCGTTGACCATGTTGACAACGCCCTTCGGCAATCCGATCTGCTCAATGAGTTTGAAAATAAACTGCATCGTCGTCGGCACTTTTTCCGATGGCTTGACAATGTACGTGTTGCCCGCCGCGATTGCATAGGGTAAATACCAAAACGGGATCATGCCCGGAAAGTTGAACGGCGCAATCGTGGCGCACACGCCCACCGGCTGGCGGATCATCAACTCGTCAATGCCGGGGGCAATGTCTTCCACGATCTCGCCTTTGCCCATCATCGGCATTCCACAGGCCACTTCAATATTTTCGTAAGCGCGCACCATTTCCGCTTTGGATTCTTCGAAGGTCTTGCCTGCTTCGTTGGTAATCAGCCTTGCGATCTCATCGCCATTTGAACGCATCAAGTCGCGGAGTTTGAATAGGTATTGAACGCGGTCCTGAACCGGAGTCCGCCTCCAGTCCGGGAAAGCGGCGGCCGCGGCTTTGGCGGCGGCATCCACTTCCGGCGATCCACACAGCGGCGTCTTCGCAATGACTTCGCCCGTAGCCGGATTGATCACGTCAAAGTAATCTTTGACTTTAGGCTCGATCCATTCGCCATCTATGTAATTTAGAGTTTTCTGCATATTTTTTTCTCTTCGCTTTTACTTGACCTGCTTGTCGGCCACTTCCAGCGCCTTCTCGACAATCGTCAGACCTTCATCCAATTGTTGTTGAGTAATGCACAGCGGTGGGACGACAAAGACCATACTGCCCATATTGTTCGCCATGATAAAAGTGAACAATCCGTTCTGGCGCAGGGCTTTACCGACTTCAGCCATCACCGACGGGGAAAAGATTTCCTTCGTCTCACGATTCGTTACCAATTCGATGGCCGAGAACAGACCAATGTAGCGCACATCACCGACAGAAACATGCCGCGCCTTGATGTCTTCCAACGCTTCGCCCAGATACTTGCCAAGAGTAGCCGCATTCTCAATGAGATTGTCTTCATCGTAAACTTCGATGGTTGCTAGAGCCGCAGCGCAGGCCAGCGCGTGACCGTTATAAGTCAGGCCTGCATAGAGATATTTATCGTCAAAGAACTTTGCGATCTTTTCCGAGACGATCACTGCACCAAGCGGGACGTAGCCGCTGGTGATGCCTTTGGCGGTGGTGACGATGTCAGGGGTTACACCCCAGTTGTCAACGGCGAACCACTTGCCGGTGCGTCCCCAGCCGCTCATGACTTCATCGGAAATAAGCAGAATCCCATATTTGTCGCAGAGCTGGCGGACGCGCGGCCAGTAATCATCCGGCGGTACGATCAGCCCGTTTGAGCCGACAACGCCTTCCATGATGATGGCTGCGATCTTGTCCGGACCTTCATACTTGATGACTTCTTCGAGATGTGTGATGCACTCGCGCTTGCAGGATTCAGGCTTCTGCCCAAACGGACAACGATAGCAGAACGGATCGAGGAAATGAACGCCCCCCGGCATAACCGGTTCAACAGCTAAACGACGATAATCGCCAGTCAGCGCAATCGAACCGTGTGTGGCTCCGTGATAGGAGCGATAGCGCGCCAAAATCTTATTTCGTCCGGTGTAAAAACGCGCGATCTTGATGGCGTTTTCGTTGGCTTCCGAGCCTCCCAGGGCAAAGAAGGTTTTCTTGAGATCACCGGGCGTGACCTCGGCCAGCTTCTTGCCGAGCAAGCCACGTACATCAGTAGCATTGCCAGGATGAACAAAACATAGCTTGGCCGCTTGATCTTGAATAGCTTTTACAACTTTCGGATGTTGATGGCCGATATTGGTATTCATCAACTGCGATGAAAAGTCGAGGTAACGTTTGCCGTCCGTATCCCAGAAGTAGACCCCTTCGGCTTTTTCAACCGGAATGGGATTCACCTGTCCCTGCACCGACCAGGAGAAAAACGTGTACTCCTTGTTCATATCAACGATTTCTTTTGTGGACAATTTCTGTGTCATGCAATTCTCCGTCTGGAAACAATTTACGCATTGCAAACTACAACTTTCGCAACTTGCAATGCGCAGCATTAACGCTTTGTCTTTTTTACAACGTCCGCGTATACATTCAACGTTTCATCAATATCGGCTTCGCTGTGTTCGTAACACAGGAACCAGGGTTCACGCGCATCGTGATCGGGCATGATGCCGCGTTCCATGGCCGCTTCCGCCAGCCGCAGATAATAATCCTGATCGGATTTTGCCCAATCGCGTTGACAGGTGACGCTTTCGACGCCTACCGCGAACGAAAACATCGCGCCTGTTCCGCTCATAACCACCGGGACAT
>JAKBYW010000413.1:0-2841 GCA_021840275.1 Chloroflexota bacterium
GGCCGAAGGTGAAGGCGGCCAGCCATACCGCCCAAAGTGGACGGCGCAAAACAGCTTCAAGCCGCGTCTGAATAAAGGCGCGGTATAAAAATTCTTCCGGCAATCCCGCGCCAAAGAAATAGCAAGCGGATGAGATTGCAAATTGTTTCAAAGGGTGATTGATCAAACCATAAATAATCAAAACAATGATCGGCAGAAGCGATGCCAGCCATGAAAATTTATCAAAGGAAAAGCCCATCGCGCTGAAAGAATATTTCAACACGAGTAAAAAGAGAACAGGCAAAAGGAACATCTCGAACATCTTCGGAATGGGTGTTTCTGAAATGGGGCCGCAGCTATTTCCCAACCCCAAAGTGGGAATCGTATACCAGTGCCAGTACTCCCCCACGCGATAAAGAATCCACAAACCGGCCAGTCCTAATGCGCCAGCAAGTTCAAGGCGCGGCCTGTGCAATTGCAGGGACGGAAGAGAATGTCGGTGACCGATCAACCAGAAGAAAACGATGAAAGCAAGAATCCATGTCAGAGGCTGGAGTGAATTCAAATCCCGTTTGTGGAGGAACAGAAGCAGCCACGGCAGCAAGGTCAGCGCCGCAATGATCAGCGCCTCGCGGTTTCGCGCTAGAGCACGCAGATCAAACCACGTGTTTCTAAAGAAGGATCGCATCGGTATCAACGAAAGGCAAGTCTATCATTTGTACGGAACGACATCAGAATCTCTTAAGAGCCGGGTGATAAGCGCTGAGACTTCATCTGCCGCGATGACTGGAGCCGCATGATTGCTTTTCACAAAATAATCATGCGGCCCTCGCTTGTGCGGCGTGACCGGGATAATATCCGCCCTGCCCCAGATGATGGAAAACGGGACCGGCACAGAATATGAATTCAGTCCCAGTTCAGAGATCATCTTCACGGTCTCTTTCAGAACATTCACAGGCACTTCGCTGATCTGGTGATACCATTCGTCCGTGTGAGGATCGGGGGTTAGATTAAAACCAAAGAGCGAGATGAAGAATCGAAGCCGCCATCCACGCAGGAGCCAGGTGCCAGCCGCCGGAAAGAATCCATCGATCCAGAAACCGAGGCGCAAAAAAAGAATCTTGGGGATATCCACAAACATCGGGCATAGAAAAATGACGCGGCCTACATGCGAAGCATGAGTCTGCACGTAAGTCTCCGCGATGCGCGAGCCGGTTGAATATCCGAATACATCCCACTTTTCAAATCCAAGTTTGAGACGCAACCTTTCGAGCGCGTCCACAGATGAAGATAAATACGAACCGCTCACCATTGGAGATTTCCCAATTCCCGGCAGTTCGACCATGACTAGGGTAAAATGTGCATCCAAGAATGGTATCAATTTTTTCCAGATGTCAAACGAGATGCCAAACCCGTGCACAAGCAAAAGCGGCAGCCCATCCCCAATCATTTCATAATTTAAAACGAAATCATCCATGAAAAAAATCCTGATCTTTGCATCCCGCACCGGCGGTGGACATATCAGCCTTGCAGAGGCTATCCGCGACCAGGTGCAAAAAAAATACGATGTTGAAATCATTGATCCGCAACCCGGCGTGGTTCACTTTCACTACCGAACCGTCAGCCGCCACGCCTTATGGTTGTGGGAAGCAGAGTTCAAACTGAGCGACGGAACCAAACGCGCCCGTGTGGCGCACGAAGTGGCGAAGAACACGCTCGTCATTCCGATCGCGCGCGCCATCCGCCATTCGCGCCCCGATCTTGTCGTCTCAACCTATCCATTTTTAACAAGCGAAGTCTTGTTCGCCATGCGCCTGTTCCGTATCCAACGTCCGTTTGCAATGTTGTTTTCAGACCCGAATGGAGTCCATCGCGCCTGGCTGACCGAGAAACGCGCCCACGCAACTTTTGCTCCGACGCGCGAGACGTATGAACAGGCGCTCGCTTCAGGCTTCGACCCAACGCGGACTCACTTCACGGGCTGGCCAGTGCGCGGGCAATTCTATCATGCCAAACCGATACCGCTCGCCCGCCTCAATCTGGACCCAAAGCGGTTTACCGTTTTCCTGCAGGGAGGCGGCGAAGGGGCGGCTCGTTTCTCGCATACCGTGGAAAACCTGCTCAGCATCGAAGGCGTTCAAGTCATTCTGGCTTGCGGCACAAACCACAGACTCTTCCGTCAATTTCAGGGACGCGACAACATTCATGCCCTGCCCTTCACACGCGAGATCGCGCAATACATCGCCGCCGCAGACGTGGTCATGGGCAAGGCCGGGCCGAACATGTTATTTGAATCCGTCGCGCTCGGCAAGCCCTTCATCGCCACAGCCTATATCCCCGGACAGGAAGAAGTCAACCTTGAGTTCATTCAGAGACACGGACTGGGCTGGGTGGCTTTACTTACTCCCGAACAGAGGGAGTTATTAGAACAACTGAGCGCCTCTCCCGAAATATTGAATGATAAAAAGCAAACCGTCGAGACTTACCGGTGCACCAACAAAGAAGCGACGGATACGATCCCGTCGCTGATCGATTCGCTGGCACAATAAAAAATATTACGTCATTGCGAGGGTGTTGGTCGAGTAGCCGTGTTCTTCGACATATCGAGACCACCCGAAGCAATCCCCACCTTTTTTACGGGAGATTGCTCACCTGCACTGCACCACACCTGCCCTGGCGGACGGTGCCAGGGAACGCAGTGCGGTGCAAGTGTCGCCGCAAAAAACGCGGCTCGCAATGACATACAAATTTATTTTATAAAAATCTAAACCTTCAACCACCACACTCCCGTACATTCGGGCAGGATCGTCATTTTCTCGCGCACGATCCTGGACTTCATCTCATCGCCGAAGAAAAACCCCG
>JAKBYW010000414.1:0-2824 GCA_021840275.1 Chloroflexota bacterium
CGCCCTGGGTTCGATCTTCATGCCTTATCTGGTGGGGCTGTTCGCGCCGGAAGCGATCAAGAATTCCGCTTTGGGCGGGATGCGCGCGGCGGGTTTGGTTATCGCCATGCTAGTGCAACCGGCGGCCGGACTTTTGAGCGACCGCTCTACTTCGCGCTTTGGTCGGCGCAGACCATACATTCTGATCGGCGCGTTATTTGATCTGTTATTTTTAGCCGCGATTGCCTTGTCGTGGGATTATTGGTCTTTGCTGGTGGCTGTGCTCCTCATCCAATTTTCATCCAACATTTCACATGGACCGTTGCAGGGATTGATTCCCGATCTCGTCCCGAACGATGAACGTGGCCGCGCTTCGGCGATCAAAGCCATCTTTGAACTGCTTCCGTTAATAGTGGTTGGATTGACGATTGCAAAACTGGTCGGCGCGGGCCAATTGGGTTGGGCGATCTTTGCCACGGGCGCGACTCTTCTGATCGTTGCGATCATCACGGTACTGTTTGTAAAAGAAGAACCGTTGCGCGAGAAACCGACCACGCCATTCTGGCCGCCAATGTTACGTGTTTTGGGAATGCTGGCTGGCATCGTCGTCGGTGCGCTGGCTGGACTGTTGGGCGGCGGTTTGGTTGGCGGACTGGCCGGATTTATGACCTTACCTTTTGCGGACAAGGCAACAGCTTTGGCGGTGGGAGTTGGCGTGGGCGGCGCGGTGGCGATGATCGTGGCGGTAATTGTTGGAGTCTGGACGGGAGCGTTAGCAACGCTGGGACAGGACGCGCGTCGTCAATCTTCGTTCACCTGGTGGATCGTCAACCGGTTGATGTTTTTGGCGGCGGCCACTTCGCTTCAAGGTTCCGTATTTTATTTTGTGATGTATGCGTTCACGCTCAACGATAAAGATTCATCCATTCTTACCGGCAACTTGACTACGGTGATCGGAATCTTTATTTTGATTACCGCTTTAGCGAGCGGCTGGCTGGCGGACCGTATCGGACGCAAACGCCTGGTCGGCATCAGCGGTGTGGTGGCCGCGATTGGCAACTTCCTCTTATTGAGCACCATTTGGGTTCCGAACCTGATGATGGTTTATATCGCCGGAACAATCATTGGATTGGCCACCGGATTATTCATGACAGCCAACTGGGCGCTCGGCACGGACCTTGTTCCAGCGGCTGAGGCAGGACGTTATCTTGGCATTTCAAATTTGGCGGGTGCGGGCGCGGGGATTGTCGGCGCGGGCATCGGCGGCTTGATCGCTGATTATCTAAATGGCTATCGTCCGGGGTTGGGATATTTTGCGATCTTCGCCAGCTATGCGGTTCTCTTTGCACTAAGCACAGTCAGTTTGATCGGAGTGCATCAGGTTGAGAAAAAATAGATGTCATTGCGAGCCGCGTTCTTTGCGGCGAAGCAATCTCCGGTGAAATGAGGGGACTGCTTCGGGAAGAACATCCTCGCAGTGACATTAGCAATAAAATTCCCCGCGCAAGTGGACAGGCAAAAGCGGCGCAATATGTTTCATGATGATTTGTGCAGCCTTTTTATCTTTTTCATCCGCCGACAAATGATGTGAGATAGATAGATTGTAGGCTTCACCGAAATTGAGACAGAATTCTCCGTCAGATTCATAAACTCCCACTGGTACAAACCTCAGACGTTGAGCAGCCAGCAGCAAAGCAAATCTTCCCAACCCTGAAGCTGGCATGGTTAAAACTCCGCCGGTTTGGTCGCCGCCTTCGGGCGCGAGACCTATGATCGGATTCTTCGTGCGCATTACATAATCCAGTACAGCACGCACCGATGCCGCGCGCGCTTCCACGTCGCGCGGACGCGGCGGCATGGGCGGCATGGCCGTGAAATCATAAACGCGCCCGATGTGATGCAACACAAAATGCGAGATCATCATTCCCAACGGCGCGTACCATTTGCCGGGATAAGTCAATTCGCCGGTCATAATCCAGTGCATATTCACGGGGACAGTTGCGGCGATGGCGAAGCTGATCCACGGCGCAAAGAAATCGGGGCGGTAATAATGATTGACCGTAATGACGCATGGCCCGCTTTGTGGGATGTTTTTTTGACGGAGAATTTTCAGGGGAGGATCAATTCCCGAAACGGCGACCCGCGCGTCGTCCCGAAAGATGCGGCGGCGTAATAAAATCACATCGCGGACGAGTCCATAAATGTTTTCTTTCGGGATGGAATATTTCGGATACATAAAACGTTCAAACTTTTAAACGTTCAAACCTTCAAACAAAAAAATCATTTGCTCAAATCGCGCGCAGTCGATTCCATGATCGCCAGGATTTCAGCCACTCGTCCGGCGGGCGTGTTGGTGCGGAACATACTGTCAAAGCCATCGCCGAGCATCACACGGACTTTGCGCCACGAGGCCAACTGCGGCTGGATCTGCCCTTTGGGAATCAAGGCAACTGCCGCGGCCCATTGAGGATGACTGTTTTTATAATCGTTGAGCAAATCGAGTGATGATGTTCGCAGCGGAAAGAGACCGGTGTTCTCAACCCATTTGGCTTGTTTATCTGGTGCGAGCATCCAGCGCACGAAGAGCCATGCAGCCAGTTGTTGCTCCGGCGTGGACTTCAAGACAACATAAGACGAACCATAGATTATCAAACCGCTTTGGACATCGCCAGGAAAACTCAGCACAGTCCATTCGTCGCTGTTGCTGGCGGTTGCCATGCTGCGCGCGTAATCGGATAATTCTTCGAGACCTGCCGTCATGAACAGGGCTTCACGCGCTGCAAAAGCAGCGGGCAAATTTGTATCGGCTTGTGCTGACCACGCGCAATTGTCATCATAAAGTTGC
>JAKBYW010000415.1:0-2819 GCA_021840275.1 Chloroflexota bacterium
TTGCTTGGGAAGAAGTCCACGACAACTTCGTAATCCTGACCTTCTTCAACTTCCTGCCTGGCATTCTCCAAATTCATTGACGAAAGTGGTTGCACGGATGAGATCGGAGCGTCCAGCGATTCGCCATAGATGTGCCGCAGCATTCCCTCCAGGATAAAGAACAATCCCTTACCGCCCGAGTCGACGACGCCGGCCTGTTTCAGGACTGGAAGCAGGTCCGGGGTGCGGGCCACGGACGCATCCGCGGCCGATACGCAGCACGCCAGGACTTCGATCGGATCCTGCATCTCAGCCAGCGCGGCCTCTGCCGCGGTTGCCGTATCCTTCGAAACTGTCAGGATCGTTCCTTCGACAGGCTTGACCACGCCTTTGTAGGCAGTGTCGCGTGCATCCATAAAACCTTTGACCAACGAGGCCGCGTCAATCACTTCCGAATCCTGAATGCCGCGTGCAAAGCCGCGCCACAACTGTGAAAGGATCACGCCCGAATTGCCGCGCGCGCCCATCAACGCGCCCTTGGCGACCATGGCCGCCATCTTGCCCGCGTGCTTCTCACCCGAATCCTTGATCTCATTCCAGGCCGAAGTCATGGTCAACGTCATGTTTGTGCCGGTGTCGCCATCGGGAACCGGAAAAACGTTTAGCGAGTTCACCGTTTGCTGATTGGTTTTAAGCCAGGTCAATCCGGCTTCAACGAGGCGCTTTACAGCCTGCCCGTCGAACGGCCGATGACGCAACTTATCGAGACGAGCAGTATCCACAACCATCTTGGTTCGTCTCCTAATCCGAGTTGCTGACGCGCAATCCGGCCACATGCACGTTGACTTCATGTACTGCCATACCCAGCGCTTTCTCTACATGGAATTTAACCGTGTTGGCCACGCTATCCGCCACCGAGTTGATGCGCGTGCCGAATTCGATGATAACGAAGATGTCAATGTCAATGTTCTCGCCGTCGTAGCGGACAGAAACGCCGCGCGCCGGTTCGTGCGTAATCGTCTGCGCCAGATTTTCGGCCAGGTTCTTCGGTGCCAGCCCTACCACGCCGTACGATTCCAGCGTGGCATGATATGCAATTGTCGCAATGGCATTCGGTGAAATGTGAATGCCGCCTAATGAAGTGGTTTCTGTGCCCATGGTGTCCTCTCGTACCATTTTACTGCTTATTGAATTAACCCGAATCGGCTTTGCTGGTTACAAGTAGATATTATCGGCAATAATCCACAGATGACGCAGATTAAACAGATTCGAGAAAAAATCGGCGAAATCTGCCTGCACCGTGCGCAGGCACGCGTGTGCACTCTGTGGATAAACCCTCTCCAAAATCTAATGCCAACAAAGTCCAATACTGGTTTCGTAACCCCCCGCAACAACTTGTGTTGAGGAAGGGTATATTCTGTGGTAAAATGCCGTGCCTTCAAAAATCGGGCAGTACTGGAATCATTTGTAGGAAAGGAACGTAAACGATGGCTAAATGTGCAACCTGCGGCAAGGCGACCGCTTTCGGGCATAACCGCTCATTTTCCTTGCGCGCCACCAATCGCAAATTCAAGCCCAATCTGCAAAAAGTGTCTGTGCTGCAGAACGGACGCATGGTCAAGAAAGTGCTGTGCGCCAAGTGTATCAAAACGCTGAGCAAGTCAGTCGCGTAGAGTCCATCTTTCTTGCCCATAAAATCACGGCATCGCGTCGTGATTTTTGTTTTAATTTTCGACACCAGGAACTCACAGGAAAGCTTGTGCGTACTTCGCATCGCTTTGTGTTTAATCTGCATTGTATCCTGTAAAAGAGTTACTTGGGCTTGGCCATTACGAGCACATTCCATGTGCCGCGCTGGCAGGTATCATCGTGTTGGTTTTTTACATCCAGCGCAATCGTCACCGATCCGCCGCCGATGCGCGGCAAAGCTTTGGTTTCAGTGACAGTTAATTCAACATGCAGTGTATCGCCGATGAAAACGGGTTTGACGAATTTCCATTCGTTGATCTCGCGGAAAGCCATGACCGTGCCTTCGAGAATCCCCGTCCGCATGGCGAGGCCCGAAGCGATGGACAAGCCCAAAAGTCCATGTGCGATGCGCTGACCAAACGGCGTGGACTTGCTGAACTCCGCGTCGGTGTGGATCTGGTTGTAGTCGCCGGAGAGTCCGGCAAAGGTCATGATGTCACTTTCAGCGACCGTGCGGCCCACCGTCATGATCTTTTGTCCCACGCTGAATTCTTCAAAATACAGTCCGGTCATGGTTGGTCTCCTCGTCTTTTAGTCTGCTTGTCTTCCGGTCTGGTAAGCGACTAACAGACTAGCGGACTACCTGACTAGAAGACTAACAAATTATACCCTTTGACCTCTCGTCCATCTAACCGTACAATAGACCCATGCGCGATTGGAATCTTTACGCTTCGGGTACTTCGCAAGCAGGCGACCCGCTCTCTCTGACCATCGCGGCGGATGCGCGCTTGTGCAAGCCTGATTATGTCAACGACCACATCTGGGAGCTTGAGATCGGCTCCGGCGAACCCGCTGCCCTGGCCGCTCGCACCACCTACGGACTGCGTGCTCGCTCGATGCGCCTCTTTTATCGCTTCGGTGAATTGGGCAAAAGCATGACAAGCCCCGCCGAATTCCACACCGCTCCACGCTTGCGCCGTTTTTATCCAAACTTTCTTCTATTAAATTTTTCTCCATTTGAAGGCTTGGAAGTCAGTGCTGAGTATTGGATTCCCGAATCACACGTTATTGCGGGACGATTGACGATCTCGAACCGCACGACCTTCGCCCGCACGATCAACCTCGAACTATGCGGCGCGTTGACTCCCCTC
>JAKBYW010000416.1:0-337 GCA_021840275.1 Chloroflexota bacterium
GTTTGGAAATAAAAATACAAATCTTACTTCCTCCAACTAATAAGGTTTTACAAAAAGTCCGCCGAGTTTTCAGAATTCGGCGGACTTTGCCTTGTTCAAAATGCGATTATTTCATCCATTGTTTATGATGCCAAGAGCGGCGAACCAACCATCCAATATAAACTGAATGTAATATCCTACTGCCAGGATGAGCAGCACGTAGAGACTGGTAGTCACCCAATTGCGTGTGAGCCTGTGAGTCAGGAAGTCCCGCCCATGCTCGCCGAAGAGCACCAGCATCATGCTCGATGAGAACGTGAACAGAAATAGATAAATGCCAAACGGCGAGTAGCTCACG
>JAKBYW010000416.1:347-2817 GCA_021840275.1 Chloroflexota bacterium
TCGTTTCGCCCTGATAAACATCATAAATGGGCAGGAAAACCAAATAACCACTGATGACCAGGCCTATTAATAGGATCCACAATCCCAGTGTTCTAGCCTGGCGATTCTCTGTCTTCAGATTATCCAACTGCATATAACCTCTGTCGTAAAAAAGAAATGATGTAAATATCGATCTAAAGGATTATTCGGACTCAAAGGATTTATTGCCGCGTGCTCGTTTGACTTCAGATCGTTTCTTCTTTGATTGTAAACGCTTCTGTCTGGACCTGGCAGTGGGCCGCGTTTTCTTACGCGGCTTCGGCGCTTCGAGCGACTTCCGCACGAGCGCAACGAATCGTTCGATGGCATCAGCGCGATTTTGTTCCTGTGTTCGGAAGCGCCGCGCTTCGATGATGAGAATGCCTTCGCTCGTTACGCGCTTGCCCGCCAATTTGACCAGCCGCGTCTTGACATCGACCAGCAGAGAGTCATTTCTCCAAATATCAAAACGCAACTGCGCAGCTGTCGCCACCTTGTTGACATTTTGTCCGCCGGGGCCTGCCGCGCGGATGTAATCAAAGGTCAGTTCGCGTTCGTCAATTTTTAGAGTTGGAGAAATTTCGATCATTTTACAAAAGTATACCTCCCCCATTTCGTATTTTGGAAATGGGGGAGGTAGGTGGGGGCAGGGCTAGAACATCAGGCTGTTGATCTTGTCGATCATGGCGGGAGCCGGTCTGAGGTCCGCTTCGGTGAGGCGGTTGAGAGGGGTGTCGGTCAGATTGTAAGTGTCGGTCAGCGCCGGTTTGCCGGTGTCCACATAAAGAAGTCCGGTGATGAGCCAGTTATTGCGCTGGGCTTCTTCCATCACGCGCAAAGCCTCGAAGCGATCGGTCGGATCGTAACTCTTTTCGAGATTCTTCAAGATGACCGTCGAACCATCGTGCATGCTTACTTCGCGCACTTCGCCATCTTCCATTTCGCGTTCGAGGATGATCTCATTGCGCGGGGCAACGTAGGTGATGTCGTGCAGAGGTTCTTCGTGTTCCTTGCCCCAGGCATATGAGTGGTAAGTAGTGTCCTGATTATTGAACGTTACGCACGGACTGATGATGTCGAGCAAGGCAGTGCCATTGTGGGCGAGGGCGGCCTTGAGTAATTCTTTGACCTGCTTGGGGTTGCCCGCGAAAGAGCGCGCCACGAAGGTCGCGTTGGAAGCGAGCGCTTCCATGCAAATATCAATCGGCATGTATTGATTGACCCCCTGATGCTTGAGGCTCAAGCCAACTTCAGACGTGGCCGAGAACTGGCCCTTGGTGAGTCCGTATACGCCGTTGTTCTCAACGATGTAAACCATGTTGACGTTGCGGCGCACGATGTGCTTGAATTGTCCCATGCCGATGCTGGCGGTATCGCCGTCGCCGGAAACGCCCAGGCCTTTGACGTGATGATCGCCAAACAACGCGCCGGTGGCGATGGACGGCATGCGTCCATGCAGGCTGTTGAAGCCGAACGAGCGGTTCATGAAATAAGTCGGCGATTTGCTCGAACAACCGATGCCGCTGAACTTGACCATGTTCTCTGGCATGATGTTTGTTTCATAAAGCGCGGCGATAATTTGATTTGAAATCGAGTTGTGCCCGCAGCCCTGGCAGAGTGTACTGGGCGCGCCGCGATAATCATTTTTTGCGAGACCGGCGAGATTTGCCTGTACGTTTACGCCAGCCATTGGAAGAGTTTCAGTCATTTTTGTTACTCCTTTTTGTGTTCGTTTTATTCACGCAAGATCGAACACGATCATTTATTTACCTTTGACTTTTGACTTTGTTGCAGATTTCTTTTTGGCGGGTGATGCCTTTTTAGTCGCAACTTTCTTCGACGCGGGCTTTTTAGCGGCCACCATTTTCTTTGCCTTTGCTTTAATTGGAGATTTTTTCGCAGCGCTGATGGCCTTGGCCGTTACCGGCTTTTTGTACTTTGCTAAAATCCCCTCGCGCACCCACCTGGCGGAAGCAGGCAACCCGTCGCCGAACGCCACAGATTGGAAGCGTGCGCCGTATTCGGGATAATCTATTTTGAGCATTTGATCCATCTGACCGTCGCGGTTCATTTCAACCACAAAGACCTGGTCATACTTCTTGATAAAAGCGGTGACCTCGTCCGTGAAGGGCAGGGCACGCACGCGCAGGAAATCTGTTTTTAGTCTATGCTCAGTTGCAAGCTGGTGTTGAGCTTCGAGCACCGCGGCTTCCGTCGAGCCGAAGGCAATGATGCCGACCGTCGCTCCGCTCATCTTGTGCAGTACCGGCGCGGGGATGTACTTCTTGGCAGTCTCGTGCTTCTTTTTGAGCCTGTCCATATTTTTCAGCCAGACCGGAGCCTCTTCGCTGTACTTAGCGTATTCATCGTGACCGGTGCCGCGTGTGAAGTATGCACTCAGCGGACTCTTGTTACCGGGCACGGTGCGATAAGCGATGCCGTCGCCATGTCT
>JAKBYW010000015.1:0-12877 GCA_021840275.1 Chloroflexota bacterium
GGTCGAGGTCGCAACAGGTGCGCTCACGCAATTGACCTTTGGCGGGAACAACGCCGCCGCGGCTTATTCACCCGACGGGCAATACATCGTCTACAATTCTCTCCGCAACAACAACCAGGCTGATCTCTACATCATGCGCGCCGACGGTCACAGCACACGTCAACTTACCAACTTTCCCGAACCGGATTGGCAACCGCAGTGGGGGCCGTAACTTACATGTCATTGCGAGAGAGTTTTCCCCGAAGCAATCCCCTCCTAAACGCGAGATTGCTTCGCTGTAAAAACGCGGCTCGCAATGACGTAGCAAAAATCGGATAAAATCAGCATGTCATGAATTCAATTTATCAAGCACTCGCAGAAATCGAAAAAAATAACGAGTCCGCCGCGCTGTGCATGGTTGTGAAGAGTGCAGGTTCGACGCCCCGGCATGTGGGCAGCAAAATGCTGGTCTATCCCGATGGAAGATTTATCGGCACAGTCGGCGGCGGGGATTTGGAGCACCGCGTGCTCGACGAGGCCTGGATGGCAGTTGCAGACGGTAAGCCGCGCCTGCTTTCCTACAACATGTCCGATCCGTCACGCGGTGACCCGGGCGTATGCGGCGGCCAAGTGGAGGTCTTTGTGGAACCAATTTTGCCAGCGCCTATACTGGTCGTCATCGGCGGCGGACATGTAGGGAAAGCGGTTGTCCATCTCGCCAAGTGGCTCGGCTTCCGCGTGGCTGTCAGCGATGATCGCGCTGAATTCTGCAACCCGGAGTCCGTGCCGGGTGCGGACGCGTACTACGTTGTCCCGATGGAAAAGTTAACGGAACAACTCAAGGTCACGCGCCAGACTTATTTGGTGGTGACCAGCCGCGGTTCCGGCGTGGACGCGGCGGGGCTGCCAAGTCTGCTGGATTCATCCGCAACTTATATCGGCGTGATCGGGTCGAAACGCAGGTGGGCCACCACAGTCAAAGCCTTGAAGGAAAAAGGTGTGGTAGATGAAAAGATCGCGCGTGTCCACTCGCCGATAGGGTTGGAAATAAACGCTGAAACGCCGGAGGAGATTGCGGTCAGCATTATGGCGGAAATTCTGATGCTGAAAGATAAAGGCAGCGGAAAGCCGATGAAGGCCTGACGCCAGTGCAAGCGCAGGGCGCGGAACAATCCGTGCGAAAGAGGAGATTGCTTCGTCAGAAAGAACACTTTCCTCGCAACGAAGCGCGGCCTTGTGCGTATTAAGATAAGACAAACGGTTCATGTACGCATAGAACCATTGGGTTATAATCAAGTTGTTATTATAAAAAGAAGGAGAGATACATGGCTAGAATTTTTGATGTCATTGAATACCCGAACGAAATGGCGGACGAGATCGTCCACCGCTTCCCGGACGATAACAGCATTGGCGATTATCGAGTCGGCTCGCAAGTGATCGTGCGCGAGGCGCAAACGGCCGTTTTCTTCCGCGACGGCAACGCGCTGGACGTATTTAAAGCAGGCCGCCATACGATTGCCACAGCCAACATCCCGCTGGTGACCAACTTCATCGGCAAGGCCTTCAACGACCGTACGCCCTTCCCTGCCGAAGTTTACTTCGTCTCGATGAAGGAATTCGCCAACAAGAAATGGGGCACGCCCCAGCCGATCATCGTCCGCAACCCAGGCATGGGACTCGGCGTGGCTCTTCTGCAAGGCTTTGGAACTTATTCGTTCCAGGTCAGCGATCCGCAGATGTTCGTGACAAAGATCGTCGGCACGCAGGGCGCGTTCCGCACTGCCGATATCGAAGAACGTCTGCGCACCATGCTCCTTTCAAAATTACAAGACATCCTCGGCGAGACAGCCGCAAAACACGCCGTCCCTGAAATGATCGGATTGACAGAAGAGATCGGCGCGGGCGTACGCGCCAAGGCGCAGGATGACTTCGAGGCACTCGGCCTGACGCTCAAGACTTTCTACGTTGGCAACCTCAAGCCCTCCGATAAATCGGCCCAGGAACTGCGCGACATGGGCATGCTCGACATGGCAACCTACACTCAACTGCAAGCGGCTGATTCCATGCGCGACGCGGCCAACAATCAGGGCGGCGGCGCGGGGCTGACAGCCGGAATCGGCGCCGGAATGGGTATCGGCAATTTGATGGGTCAGGCGCTTCAGGGCGGGATGCAGAGCGGACAGCAACAAGCCTCAAGCAGCGGCGGCGCGAAGCCCGCCGACATCCCCGATGTGATGACGCCCTCCGACGCGGCCTCTATCTTGAAAGTTTCCGAGGAAGATGTGCTTGCCGCAATAAAAGATGGAACACTGAAAGCCAAGAAACTCGGCAATGCATATCGCATCAGCAAAGAGTCGCTGGAAGAGTTCCTTAAGAGTTAGAAGGTTTGAAGGTTGGCAAGTTGAAATGAAAGACGCTCTTCGATAATGAAGGGCGTCTTCTTTATTAAACCTTCCAACCTTTCAACATTCCAACTTTCCCACTTTTCAACTTTCCAACTCCGACAACACATCGCTGACTGAATTCAAAACATCGCTCGCCAGAACGGATGCAGCCGTGCCAAGATCGTCGGCGGCATATAAGCCAGCTTGCGCGTGGATCCATGCACCCGCCACTGCGGCATTGTACGCATCCACGCCTTGTGCGCGCAAGCCAACAATAAGTCCAGCAAGAACATCGCCCGTCCCGGCCCGCGCCAGGGCAGGCGAAGCCACCGGGATAATTGTTGCGCGCCCATCCGGCGAAGCGATCACCGTGAACGCGCCTTTCAACACGACCACATGTTCCCATTCTTTGGCGTACTTTCTGGCAATCTCTAGGCGGCTTTCCTGGATTTCTTCTTTTGACAAACCGGTCAGCACAGCCATTTCACCGGGATGCGGAGTGAGAATGGAAGATTTCGGTAAAAGTTTATGCCAGTCAGAAATCTTTGCCAGCAACTTCAATCCATCCGCATCCACAACCATCGGCGGCAGGGATTCACTTGTTTCTTCCTTCTTCCCACTATCGCCCTGCAAAAATCCAATATGCGAAGTGGATTTCTTTGGTGCAGATTCTCCCGCCAGCAGGTTCTGAATAAACTCTTTTGTTGTATCTTCGATGCCCAGGCCGGGACCAATCAGCAAAGCAGTGGCACGCTCGAAGTTCCTGGTCAGCACTTCGGCGGCATTCTCAGAGATGACCCCAACTTCGTGAGGCAGAAGTATCCACGTCGCTTCAGGAAATTGTCCGGCCAATGCGACATGCAACGGACCCGGCACGGCCATCGTGACCAGCCCCGCGCCGACTCGGTACGCGGCCTGCCCAGACAACAAAGCGGCTCCCGTATAATTGACCGATCCCGCCGCGATCAGCGCTGTGCCAAACGTGCCTTTGTGAGAATCAACCGGACGCTCGGGCAAAATTTCAGCAACAGTGTCCGCCACTGCGACTTCGATTTGCAAAACCCGCAATGAGGGCAGATCATCGGGCAGACCGATATCCACAACCTCCAAATCGCCAACGAATTCAAAGGCAGGCAATTTGAGCAAGCCCTGTTTGACCGCTGCCATCGTAATGGTTAAATCTGCCGGGATACATTCATCCGCTGCCTCGCCCGTATCGCAATCAATGCCGGAGGGACAATCCACCGCGATCACAAAATGAGCATCATCCATTTCGTCGAGAACGGCGTTGGTTTCAGTGAGCACATCACCAACGTCATCTTTGAGTGGAAGTTTTATGCCCGTACCTAAAACCCCATCCAACAAAAGATCAACGTTCTCCAAAGCAGACACAAGCGATTCAAAATCTTTATCTTTCGACGCGGCAATGACTTCCCCGCCCGCTTCTTGAAATCCCTTGACCAGTCCATCGGCCTTCCGTTTGACAAGATACGCCTGCGCCTTCCAGCCTTCCTTGAGGAGATGAGTCAAGGCGATCAAAGTATCGCCGCCATTATTTCCAGGGCCGACTAACCCCAAAACAGAAGGCTCGATTTCATCGGCAAAAATATCGAGAATAAGATCCGCCAGACCAAGGCCGGCGTTTTCCATCATGTCGTCGTAGGATAAACCCCTGACATTGGCTTCCTGTTCGATCGCTTTCATTTGTTCAACGGTTACAAGTTTCATGGTTCCTCTATTCAAAATTCTGACAATGGACGGTGGACCGTAGACCATATCATTGTCCACCGTCCGCATTCCACGGTCTAACCCCACAAATCCGTGGCAACACCCTCCAGCCCCAGGGCGAGGAGTTTTTCTTTCATCGGGTGACCCGTTTCCAGGTCCCAGCCGCGAGCGTTGTAATAGGCGTAAAGCATGCCTTGGATATCCGGCGTAAATCCTTCCGTGCCGCCAGTTGCTAAAGGTTCGAGCAGGGTCTTTGGCAATTTATCGTTCGCGGCAGTCAATCCCATGCGATTATTTACAGCGCGCTTCATGTTCCAGCCGCGCTCGCCGCATTTCATCATCTCGTCAATCGTCCAATCGTAACCGCAGGCTGCATTAATAAGATCCACCTGCATTTGCGGCGCGACGTTCGCGAAGATACACATGACCATTGCGTTATAGACTGTGCGCCAGTTTTGATGCTTCGCAACATTGGCGGCCTTCTCGGCTTGCGCATGACGCGGAAAATATTCGATGCCAAGCTCAGGATGGACATGTCCGAAGTCTACAAAAAAATAATCGGACTGGTTGTGGCAGGCGCCGCGTGGTGAAGTCGCATACGAGAGCGCCATGCCCGAAACACCGCGCGGATCGTGATACGCAACCTCCAACCCGTTGACCTGCACAGCTTCTTCTTCCGCGCCGAAGTGTTTACCCAACCGCCGTGAGCCCTGCGCGATCCATTCGCCGATGCCTTCCCGTCTCGCCGTCATTCTCACCAACTGACGGACAGCCACAGCATCGCCCCATTTCAATTCAAGTCCGCCGGTGTCCTGGGTTGTGACCCTGCCAAGTTCAAATAAATAAAATGCCAGGCCAATCGTGTTACCAGTACTAATGGTGTCCATGCCATAGCGGTCACATAACTCGCCTAAACGCGTGATCTCAGCCAGATCATCAATCAACAGGTTTGGGCCAAATGAAACGATCGTTTCATACTCAGGACCTTTGCGTTTGTTACCATCTTCAAGTTTTACAACACGTCCGCACGCGATCACGCAAGCATGGCACGCACTTTGACCGGAAAGAATTGTATCGGTCATGGTCGCGCCGGAAATTTTGTCCACCGGTTCAAAGCCGCCCTGATGATAATATTTTGCGGGCATCGAGCCGAGATATTCGGAATAATTGGCAACGCTGGCTGTGCCGAGTTCGTGCAGGATGCGCGCTTCGTTATCCACTTTCAGCGTGCGATTGGATTCAGAACGGGGGCCCGCATAAAGGTCGGCGTGAACGAGCGGCGGTTTATTCGTGCCACGCACGGCAATCGCCTTGAGATTTTTCGAAGCCATCACCGCGCCGAGTCCGGTGCGTCCCGCCGTGCGTCCGTGATCGCAATAAATCCCCGCAAATAGAATCCCGTTTTCTGCAGCGGGTCCAACACACGCGACATGGATTCCTTTTTTACCGACCTCATTTTTGATGAGGTCTTGCGTTTCGTAAGTATCCTTGCCCCACAACTGCGCCGCGGGCCGGACCTCGAAGCGGCCATCCTCGATCCAAAGATAAATCGGCGCTTCGGCCTTGCCCGTGATCCACAAACCATCGTATCCCGCGAAGCGAAGCTCCGGCCCCCAAAATCCACCGCAATGCGACTCGGCCCACAAGCCGGTTGCCGGACCTTTGCCGCACACTGCAAATCGCCCAACTGTCGGCCCGGATGTTCCGGTCAGCGGGCCATTGATAAACATCAAAGGCGATTCGGGAGAAAATGGGTCAAGTTCTTTCGTGAGCGAAGGATAGAGCAAGCGCGCCGCCAGCGACGCGCCTCCCAGAAATGCTCTCTCCCATTCCTGCGGGATTTTATATTCTTCTGCGTTTCCCGTTGTAAGATCGATTTTTAGAATGGGCTGCATGGATTACGCAATGTCGGTTGTAATCTCGCGCGCGCAACGCACAAAGTCCAACACGACGGGCACATTACGCATCATATAACCCAAACTGCCTTCAACTTTAAGTTTGCTGGTCATCATGACAGTCATGGGATCGAGTTTGCCTTGCAGGATCGCCGTAAAATTATTGTAAGGGGAACGCATAATAAAAGCCGGCTTCGCATGCACAGACGGCTCGGAAGCATATTCCGCGCCGCGGCATTTTCCATGCCATAAATCAAGGTACATTCTCAATGGCTCTTTAAGATTCCCCTCGGGCAGAATTTCAAAAACGAGATCGCCTTCCCAATTCCTGGCAATTTCGTTGTAGTGAGCATCTAAATTGAGTTTTTCCTCAAGAGATTTCAACCATTCCGGCGAAGGAAAAATGGCGGCCATTGGATACTCCTTGGTAAAAACAAATGAAAAGTAAATGTATTGTACCACCTCCATTTTTTGCACACAGCCGCGAGGCTTTGAATAATATCAATCCTTCTACTCTTGCATAAATCGCCAAGTTAGTCTATCCTTATTCATGAAAATAAATCTTTGCACGACAAAGGAGGTGTCTCTCTGGCCCAGTCTCCCATCGCTTCTTTTCGTCCGTGAAACAAAACAACTATTTTCGTATTGGAGGAGAAATCTAATGAAGAAACTTTACATCGTTTTGGTCTCGGTACTCGCGGCCGCCTTTGTCCTGACCGCCTGCGGCGGAAACACCGGCGCCTCAGCCAGCGACCTGTTGGGCGCCATCAAACAACGCGGTTATGTACTTGTCTCGACCGATCCGAACTACGAACCGCAATCCTTCCTCGACACCACCGGAAAACGCCCCGCTAACACCAAGTGTCCATCGGATGCCTTGACCACGGCCGAAATGAAGGGTTTCGATGTGGATGTAGCTCACAAGATCGGCGACGCTCTCGGCGTCGAGACCTGCTTCGCCACCCCATCCTGGGACGCGATCACTGCCGGAAACTGGGCCAATAAATGGGACATCAGCGTAGGCTCGATGACCATCACCGTTGATCGTCAGAAGGTTTTGAACTTCAGTGTTCCCTACTACTACACTCCTGCTGTTGTAGCTGTGGGCAAGGACTCTGGATTCACAAAGCTTGACGATTTGGCTGGCAAGGCGTTGTGTGCGGGCACATCCACAACCTATGAATCCTGGTTGAACAACGATATGGCTGCTCTCGGCCTGCCAGCCTCATCCATTTACGCCAAGGCCCCGGCGAATGTGAAGGTTGTAACCCTGGAGACCGATCAGGAATGCGCCCAGGCAATCGCCTCCGGCCGCAAAGATTTCGTCGGCTATGTTACATCTCAGACAGTTGTAGATGCGAATATTGCCGCGGGCCTGCCGGTAATGCAACTCGGCTCGCCCGTTTACTCAGAAGATTTGGCTGTGGCAATTGACAAAGCCACCAGCAAACCCACTGATTCGCTGCTGAAAGCAATTAACGACACCATCACGAAAATGCACAGTGACGGCACACTGTCAGCGCTTTCAACCCAATGGTTCAAATCTGATCTGACACAAGCTCCGAAATAATATATTCGCGCCCAAGGGAAGCGGCATAAAGCCGCTTCCCTTTATTTTCAAATCCTGATCATATCTCTTCTATAAAGCGGGGTTTGGGGTGTTTTGGGCGGGTGAAACCCGTCCAAAACACCCCACTTCCCCTTTCTTTTTGAGAAGTCTCCATGAAAATAAATTTTCAGATCAGATACTCCTGATCGCTGAAGGGAAAATCAAGATGAACCTTTTAGCAAAACAAGAAGAAAATGCTTCAAAGTCACAAGCGGAATCGCTCTTCCAGGCTCAAAAACGAAAAGAGCAGCTTTTTCGTACAAACGTTGGTTTGTCCTGGGGCGTCCTGCTATTAATTCTGGTTTTTCTATTCAGTGGAAACTCATTGACGATCGGGAGTTTCACACTCAACACGATTAAGCTCGACCAGCAATTTATCAAAGACAATATGTTTTTTATAGCGGGAGGGTTGTGGGAAACGATCAAAATCTCAATCCTTTCGATTGCATTTGCAACCGGACTCGCACTGCTCGCCGCACTCGGACGTCTTTCGAACAATCCACCCATCTATGCCCTAAGCACGTTCTATGTCTCATTGATCCGCGGTACACCGCTCTATCTTCAGATTTTTTTCTTCTTTCTTGCCCTGCCTCAACTCGGCATCGTTCTTTCCGGGACGCTTGCCGGAGTAGTCGCCCTCGGCCTTAACTACGGCGCGTACATGAGCGAGATATTCCGCGCAGGCATCGCATCCGTTGGAAAAGGTCAGCGCGAGGCCGCCATGGCTATCGGCATGACACCCGGCCAAACAATGCAACGCATCGTTGTTCCACAAGCAATGCGCTTTGCCATACCTCCCATGGGAAATGAATTCATCGCAATGACCAAAGACTCAGCGCTTGTCTCCGCAACCGGCTTCGTCCACGAATTGATGTGGCGCGCTACAAAAGTCGGGCGGGCGCAATTCCACAACCTTGAGGCGCTAATCATGGCCGCCATCTTCTACTGGATGATGACACTCATATTAAGTTATGCTCAAAACTTGCTTGAGAGTCGCCTCGCCAAAGGAGATCGCTAACATGACGCCTATTGTCAAAGTCACCGATCTTGATAAATACTTTGGCCGTCTTCACGTATTAAAAAAGGTGAACCTTGAAGTCAAGCCAATGGAAGTGGTCTGCGTGATCGGGCGCAGCGGCTCAGGCAAAAGCACCCTGCTTCGCTGTATTAATTTTCTTGAAGAGCCATCTGCCGGGGTAATCGAAGTCGACAAACTGGTTGTTGAAGCAGGCCGGAAAGGCAAGGAACACCGTCAACTTGTGCACGATGTCCGCTTGAAGACCGGAATGGTTTTTCAGGAGTTCAATTTATTTCCACACATGAGCGTGCTCGAAAATGTGACCGAGGGACCGGTTACAGTCAAGAAAATGGAGCGCGCAAAAGCCAACGAAATTGCAGAAATGAATCTCGATCGTGTTGGACTGCTATTCAAGAAAGATGAATATCCCGCACGCCTTTCCGGCGGACAAAAACAACGCGTCGCCATTGCGCGCGCGCTAGCCATGGAACCGAAAGTTATGCTTTTCGACGAGCCAACCTCAGCCCTCGATCCCGAACTGATCGGCGAAGTATTGAACGTAATGAAAAAGCTCGCACAGGAAGGTATGACCATGCTGGTGGTAACCCACGAAATGGGTTTTGCGCGTGAAGTTGCCGATCGTGTGGTTGTCATGGCCGAAGGCGAAATCATTGAAGATAAGGCCCCCGAAGAAATTTTCGGATCGCCAAAAGATCCGCGTACGCAAGCTTTGATCGACCGTTATCGTACCGGCGGAAACGAATAACGAATGTTATGCACAGTCCCGAAGGTTCGAGCAGAAAGCAAGCCTGAATTACGTGAACCTTCGGGATGTTCAGCGTAAGGCGAATGAATAATCTTGATACGTTACATATCAGCCGGGCGCGCATATCCAAGTAGATTCGAGTGATTTCCGCTCTGTTCTCGTTCGCAATTCGACTTATGTGATAAGGGGCAGAAGCAAAAGTCAACTCTTGCAATTTATGCAAAGTTGGTCTATCCTTTGTCCATTCGATTGCGATACCGGTCGCATAAATCGTAAACCACATAACAAGGAGAGAGAAAATGAAAAAGTTATTTCCGGTTTTAAGTTGCCTGGTGCTTGCCAGCATGCTATTAGCTGCTTGTGCCACGCCAACTCCCCCACCGCCAGTTACGGTGATTGAAACAGTGATGGTTACTGAGCCGCCCGCCGCTGCGCCGACGGCAATGCCACCCGCCCCTACGCCGGTGGTATCTGTTGACCCGACCCTTTTGTCCCAGAAGGGAAAATTACTGATCTGTTCAGACCTCCCTTATCCGCCTATGGAGTTCTTTGACGAGAACGGCAATCCAACCGGTTCAGATATCGAAATGGGCACTGAAATCGCCAACCGACTCGGTCTCAAGGCACAGATCGTCAACAGCGTCTTTGACACGATCATTGCCGCCGTAACCAGCGGTAAATGCGACATCATTATTTCTGACCAGAACATCACCACCGATCGCCAGAAACAGGTTAGCATGATCCCCTACTTCCAGGCTGGTCAATCAATGCTGGCCGCCAAAGGCAACCCGCTGAATATCAACGTTCCAACAGACCTATGCGGTCAAAGCGTAGCAGCTGAGAGCGGCACCACCGAGGTCGATTATCTCCAAGGCACCGGTGATTACAAAGGCAAGGGATTGTCAGCAGAGTGTACTGCAGCCGGCAAGAAGGTGCCTACGGTGGTCGTCACAATGAAAGATACTGACGCACTCCAACAGCTACAGGCAAACAAAGTAGCCGTGTATTTTGCCGATACTCCGGTGGCGGCCTACTATGTTGTTCAGCACCCGGACCAGTTCCAGTTGGTTGGTCAGGTGATCGAACCGGCAATGGTAGGCATCAGCGTCCCGTGTGGTCAGGCGGATTGCACCAATGCGCCCCTCACCCCGCTCGGCCAGGCTGTACAAACAGCTCTTAAGAGCATGATGACTGATGGGACCTATGGCAAAATACTGGACAAGTGGAACTTATCCAGCGGAGCAATCAAGCCATAAAGACTCCCAAGGGAGTTGTTGTTTCAAAATAATAGCAGGCCGGTCGGCCTAAGTATCTGACCGGCCTGCTATCCTTGAAAATTGACAAAGCGAGACACTCATGTATCATTTTGACTGGCCTCTGTTCTTGAATTACATCTGGCCTCCTTCTGCGTTCCAGGATCCCCTCATTCGCAATGGTTTGATCGCCACCGTGGTAGTCAGTATATTGGCGCAGGCATTGGGAGTGATCTTAGGCCTTTTTGCTGCACTAGGCAAAATGTCCAAGCTGTCTGTTGTCCGTTGGATCGCTGAAATTTACGTTTGGTATTTCCGCGGCACGCCTCTGCTTGTGCAAATGGCATTGCTCTTTTTCGGATTGGGGGTGACTCATATTTATAATTTTCCAGATATAGTCCTGGGTCCTGTCATTATTACCGGTGCCATCCAGGCCGGAACGCTGGCATTGGGCATCAATGAAGGCGCGTATATGGCTGAGATCGTGCGCGCCGGAATCGAATCGATTGACACCGGTCAAATGGAAGCCGCCAAATCACTGGGCATGACAACCGGTCTGGCGATGCAGCGCATTATCCTGCCGCAAGCCGCCAAAGTAATCATCCCGCCGCTGGGCAATGAATTCAACAATATGATGAAGACCACATCGTTGATGGAAGTCATCTCGGCTGGTGAGTTGTTCTTCGGGTTCAATCAGGTAAACGCCCGCGTCTTCAAACCTTTTGAGTTGTTTATTGCCGCATCCTTATATTATCTATTCCTGACCACGGTCTGGTCACTCATTCAAGCGCGCATCGAGTCTGGCCTTGGAGAACGCAAAGGGATCGAACGCGGTCCCGGCATGGTCCAGCGCCTGTTTAGCTCGAGCGGCAAAGGAGCGCGCTGATGAATACTCCCATTCCCGCCAATGTGAATTTGGCTGACAGCAATATCATCGTCAAGGCCGAGAAAGTCAACAAACACTTTGGTTCGCTCCATGTATTAAGAGACATCAGCCTGGAAGTGCGGAAGAATGAAGTGGTTGTTGTGATCGGTCCCTCTGGTTCGGGCAAAAGCACCTTCTTGCGCTGCATCAACCATTTGGAAAAAATCAGCAGCGGCCATATATATGTTAATGGTCACATGATCGGTTATTACGAACACAACGGCAAGCTTGTGGAGGACAAAGAGAAAAATATTGCGCGTCAGCGAGCTGAGATCGGGATGGTGTTCCAGCGTTTCAACCTATTTCCTCATCTAACAGCAATCGAGAATATCATGGAGGCCCCCATACGCGTTCGCAAATCTCCAGCGGATCAGGTACGGGCCGAGGCTGAACGTCTGTTGGTACGCGTTGGTTTGGCCGATAAACGCAACCAATATCCTAATCAACTTTCGGGCGGACAGCAACAGCGCGTGGCTATCGCCCGCGCCCTCGCCATGAAACCCAGCTTGATGCTGTTTGACGAGCCGACGTCGGCTCTCGACCCGGAGATGATCGGCGAAGTGCTGGATGTGATGAAGGAACTCGCGCATGAGATGACCATGATCGTGGTCTCGCATGAAATGGGGTTTGCCCGGGCGGCCGCAAATCGAATCGTGTTTATAGATCAGGGTCAAATCGTGGAAGAGGCGACGCCGGAAGAATTCTTCCGAAATCCGCGCGAGGAACGCACGCGATTATTCCTCAGTCAAATCCTTCACTAAAACGGTAATTGGATTATTTAATCACCTTACACAGTAAGGGCGACCCTTCATGGTCAATGATGGTTTTTCTCTCACTGAGCGGGTCGCCCCTGCAAATACATTTTGTGATTCGTTTAAGATAAAATGAAATCCCCGATTGATATCGGGGATTTCATTGTGTGCGCTGGGAGGGACTTGAACCCTCACGAGTTGCCTCACATGGCCCTCAACCATGCCTGTCTGCCAATTCCAGCACCAGCGCAGAAGCAGGGCGTATTATAATCGGCTTGCTTTCGTTGTCAAGCAGGGAAAAATTTGAGGAGTGAATAATGACTCGTATCGTTGTAGATGCAATGGGCAGTGACGAATATCCAACTCCGGACGTTGTGGGCTCGGTGGAAGCCGCCCGCGAATTTGGTGTGGAAATCATCCTGGTGGGCGACGAATCCAAGATCGGACCTGTGCTGGCCGCGCAGAACCCGGGCAGTTTGCCCATCCGAATCGTCCATGCGCCGGAGATGTTGACAATGGAAGACAAGGGCGAGAAACTAGCCTTCAAAGCGCGGCATAAAAGATCGGA
>JAKBYW010000016.1:0-12843 GCA_021840275.1 Chloroflexota bacterium
CGGATGACTAGTCTTACCTATCCGTGCAGTTCCTGGTTGGGTTTTGTCGGGGTGCCGAGATTTGAACTCGGGACCTCACGGACCCGAACCGTGCGCTCTACCGGTCTGAGCCACACCCCGAAAGCATGATGCATTATACCTGTGCGGTATACATTTGGCAAGCAAGCCTGATGGTCGGGGCTTTGATCGCCATTGCATACCAATCCCAGACATGGAAAGACCGGCTGGCGCGCCTCGCCTAGCCCGTCTTCGGACTATCGATGTTGACAATGGCATACATATTGACAGAGAAGTTAGCTGAGCCGTCTTCGAAGAACATTATGATTACAACCTGGTCTTTTTCCGCGCTGGCACTGCTTGGAGGGACGCTGATCGTGTTGTTGACATCACTATCCGAAAATAATTGGCTGCGAATTATATTCCGCAACAGAATATTGGCTTTCTTTGGCAAGTATAGTTACGCCATGTACCTGATCCATGCGCCAATCATCTTTTTTTTCAACCGACAGTTCTTGAATGCAAATCTCAAGGGTGCCGTCGCCAGCCTAACATTGATTGCCACTTCCATTTTGGGTATTATTTTGGTTTCATTGATCTCGTGGAACTTATTGGAGAAACGCGTTCTAAGTCTAAAAACGCATTTCGAATAAGTTTTTACCGCGGTTCTTTTTTGGCATCCAACGATTCTTCCTTCGTGACAGGACATCTATTGCTGGTGGACGGCGGCAATACGGCGCAGTAGAATCAAAACAAATCCATAAAAAGGAAAAATTATGTCAACATCAAATAATATAACTTTCATTCACCAGCGTCCAGCAGAATTATTGCAAAAACTGATCCAATTCAACACCACCAATCCGCCCGGCAATGAGGCTGAATGTATTGCTTACATCGGTGGGTTGCTGAAAGCGGCCGGGATCGAGACCAAAATATTTTCGCTTGATCCAAATCGTCCAAACCTGGTAGCCCACCTTCCCGGCGAAGGACGCGCCGCGCCGTTATTGCTCTACGGCCACGTGGACGTTGTCACCACTGCAAATCAGCAATGGACTCATCCACCGTTCGATGGAAAACTTGTCGATGGATTCATTTGGGGACGCGGCGCGCTCGATATGAAAGGCGGCGTCGCCATGATGGTGGCCGCGTTCCTGCGTGCAAAGATGGAAAACCAAAAATTGCCGGGCGACGTGATCCTCGCCATCGTCAGCGATGAAGAAGTCGGCGGCGATTACGGTGCAAAGTTCCTCGTCGAAAAATATGCGGAGCAGTTCAAAGGCATCCGGTATGCGATCGGCGAATTTGGCGGGTTCACGCTCACGGTCGGAAAGAAGCGGTTTTATCCGATCCAGGTGGCTGAAAAACAAATTTGCGCGATGCTCGCCACAGTGCACGGTCAGGGCGGTCACGGTTCGATGCCGGTGCGCGGCGGTGCGATGGCGCGCCTGGCGCAATTCCTTCAACAACTTGATTCTCATCAATTGCCCGTCCACGTCACGCCCGCCGCGCGTTTGATGTTTAACGCCATGTCATCGGCGCTGGGCGGCTTGAACGGCCTGTTTCTCGGCCAGCTCACTAACCCTGCTCTGGCGGAAAATATTTTGAACATGTTGGGCGATAATGCGCGTGTGTTTCGTCCGCTTTTGCATAACACCCTCAGCCCGACGATTTTGCATGGCAGCGAAAAGATCAATGTGATCCCGAGTCGGGTCAGCGTGGATTTGGATGGACGATTGCTTCCGGGCTTCAAGCCGGATGACATGCTGAACGAGATGCGCCAGATAGTTGGTGCGGATGTGGAACTGGAAGTCGCTCATTTCGACCCCGGACCGGCTGACCCCGACATGGGCTTTTTCGACACCCTGGCCGGAATCCTGCGTGAAGTCGACCCAAGCGGCACGCCCGTCCCGTTGCTTTTGAGCGGTGTCACCGACGGACGATTTTTCTCCAAGCTCGGAATCCAAACCTACGGATTCCTACCCATGCAACTGCCTGATGATTTTAATTTCTCCAGCGTCATCCACGCCGCTGATGAAAGAATCCCTGCCGCCTCGCTGGACTTTGGGACGAACGCGATCTATCAGGCGTTGCAAAGAAACAAGTAGAACCAAAAAGGTGCGGATTTTCTCCGCACCTTTTCTTTTACCCTTTTTGTTATCTTTTATTTTTTTATCACAGGTAAAGGCGATATCCCAACAATATTGTATCCATCAGTCGTAGAAATGGGATCATATTTTATGATATCGCCTTTCGTAGACAAGATAATCATTTGTGATGCTAATGAGTAGTCATTAGATGAACCAATAAGAGCAATATATTTATCGTCCGGAAACCACTCCATGGATAAATAACCTTGCCAACCTGAACTGAATATTTTTTCTTGATTTGAGCCATCATAGTTTGCGATGATAAGATCGCCTTTGTCAGTAAAAATTGCCAACTTGCTGGAATCATGAGACCAGACCATCTGCCCTTCAGGAAGTTTTGAAGATTGAAACTGGTTATTGGACAAATCCTTCACATAATAGTTCATATAATAGCCGTTCTGTTTTTCGTAACGAATAACATACTTTCCATTGGGAGATATTGGCCCAAAGCCGATATCCGTTCCAGAGGAAATTTCCAACAACTCATTACCCAGAACATCATAAGTGTAATAGTGAACCTCAGTAAGATATTTCTTGGATGTTGCTCCAATGGATATATCACATCGAAAAAGAAATTTTGAGGGTGTTATCCAACCAATTGGGGTTTTGAAACAAGTATCCAAACCAATATCGAGTTTACTGGTTGTTCCAGTTGTTGTTTTTATCAAAACTAAGTCTGAGGCATAGGGATCATCTACTTGTACACTTTCCACCATCCATCTGGCATCGGGAGAAATATGGGCTTGATAATCTGTTTTCAGGATATTGGAAACGAGTACGCCACTTACTGCAACTTTTCTCTGCAGGTGATTTAAAACCAGAATTTGATTGTCACGAACATAAAACCCATTTTCTCCATCGGGCATCCAATATACAGAGGAACCAGAAAGCGACTCGCCATCCGGGAACGGTATTGGGCCGGTTTCAGCGCACGGATTTTTCTCATTGGGCACAAAACAACCTATCCCGATAAAATCTGCCGCATAATGAAAAGGAACGTTGGACGTTTGTAAAAGCAGAAGAACTTCATTATAACTTCGCGTGGACGCTTCAGGTGGCACTTGTAAAACAACGTAGGGCGTGTCGGCAAGAACGGGCTGTTCTGTGTTTGGCGTAAGAGGCGCGGTGTGTGCATTCTGATCAAGCTTTGCAGATCGCAAATACGCAAGCATTCCATAAACTGCTACAATCGCAACGGCACTCAATACGATTGCAATCATGGTACGGTTCTTCATGTCTTTTTCCTCTTTTGGGTCGAAGAAATGTTTTGCCTGAGAACTGTACTCTGATTGAGTGGTTTTACCACCTGTGGCTTGCCATAGGTTTTCTTTTAGTTCTTGACCTACGGATTCCCTTAGGTCGCTTTTCGACAGGTTCAATACCGCTTCGGTTCTTGAATTGACATTAAGCTTTAGGTAAATATTCTTCAAATGAAATTCAACCGTGCTTTTTGAAATATCGAGCGCAAGAGCAATTTGTTTATTACTCTTGCCTTGCAACAACAACTTAGCGACCTCTTTTTCCCGTTCGGTGAATTGATTATCTAATTCCATAGGAACTTCCTACTATTATATACAAGTATTCCATGAACTTCTAACACTTCTCTAATCTCCCCTCGCTTGACAAAAACTTAACCCGCACATATAGTTAAGCACGCTTAACTAAAAAGAAGGCTTAACTATGACCGACCAAGTTCAATTATCGAAGATCATCCGCAAATGGATGGACACTTTCATGCACCGCTCCATGCGCGGCTGGTCGCACCATGTCAAAGCGACGGGCATGTCCATGCCGCAGTTCAGCATTTTGATGCAGTTGCACTACAGAGGCTCGTGCGGGATTTCAGAGATCAGTGAACGCTTCGAGGTCTCGAACGCCGCAGCCAGCCAGTTGGTGGAACGTCTCGTCCAGAGCGGATTGATCGAACGAGCCGAAGATCCCGATGACCGGCGCGCCAAGTTGATCAAACTCTCCAGCAAGGGAAAGAAGTTGATCGAAAGCGGGATCGAACAGCGCTATCGCTGGGTGGATGAACTGGTATCCAACCTGAACGCAGAAGAACGCACGAAAGTCGGCGCTGCGCTGACCATGCTGACCGAAGCCGCCGCCAAATTAGAGCAAACGCAATAATTCACCGAACTTCCGCTCCATCTTCACATTCAATTCACGACAGTATTTTATAAACAATCAGGACCACTGTCGCTATTTCAAGAACTGAAAGGAACTAAACTGTGCAAGCATCTCAAACCATGTCAAAACGTATGCCCCGCCCATCGATGACCCAGCAACGCAACGTCATCGGACGCGCCGCTGGCTATCTATTCCACTACCGCTGGCAGGCAGTTTTGCCTTACATCTTCTTATTGATAGCGACCCTCTCACAATTGGCAGTACCGCGCTTGGTCCGCAGCATCATTGACGCCGTGACCAAGGGCGTCATTGCCACCACCGTGTTGGACGCGCTCAACAAAATCCCTGCGGCATTCATGTCAGTCGCACTGCCCAAGATCCTGACATTTTTGAATTACCCTGCAACGATGACCAGCGACCAGCTCGTCGCTCAACTCAACGCCGATAAAGTCTCAGCGCCGGACGATTTAGTCCGCGCTGGATTGTTCATCGTCGGCTTCGCCGCGTTGCGCGGACTCTTTGCATTCCTGCAGGCCTTCTGGGCAGAGAAGAATTCGCAGTCCGTCGCGTATGATCTGCGTAACGATCTGTACGCCAAGATCCAGCGTCTGTCATTCTCGTATCACGACCAGAACCAGACCGGTCAGCTTATGATCCGCGCCACCGATGATGTGGAAAAAGTCCGCCTGTTTTTAGGTCAGGGCTTGCTGCAACTCATTGGCGCGCTCGTGTTGCTGACCGCTACCCTCATCATCCTGTTCACAACCAATGCCCAACTGGCCCTGGCCACCATCTGGATCATCCCGGTGGCGTTGATATTATTCATGCTCTTCGGTACCATCAGCCAGCCGCTTTTCAACCGCGTTCAACAAAGACTCTCCGCGCTGAACACGATCCTTCAGGAAAACCTGGCAGGCATCAAGGTCGTCAAAGCCTTCACACGCGAGAAGAGCGAGGAAGTCAAGTTCAACGTCGCGGCTGATAATTTGATGGATCAACAGATCGTCATTGCACGTCTGTTCACTTTTCTGATGCCGCTGGTGTTCCTGATCGCCAACCTGGGCCAGGCCACCACGCTGTACGTCGGCGGCAAGGAGATCATCCTCGGCACGCTGACACTTGGCGAATGGCAGGAATTTAGCATGTACCTGATCTTCATCTTCTTCCCGGTGGCACAGCTTGGTTTCATCATCACCCAGTTCGGACAAGCCGCCGCATCGGCCACACGCATTTTCGAAATTCTGGATGCGAAGTCCGATGTGACCGACAAGGCTGGTGCGATTGAACTGCCGCAGGTTGAAGGCAATATCAATTTCGAAGATGTCTCTTTCCGTTATGTCGGTGGAGGCGCGCCGGTATTGGATAAGGTCAGCTTTGAAGCCAAACCTGGTCAGACGATTGCGCTGTTAGGCGCAACCGGTTCCGGCAAGACCAGCATCATCAACTTACTGCCTCGCTTCTATGATCCCACCGATGGACGCATCAC
This sequence comes from Chloroflexota bacterium, assembly GCA_021840275.1. Taxonomy (GTDB): domain Bacteria; phylum Chloroflexota; class Anaerolineae; order Anaerolineales; family Villigracilaceae; genus Fen-1038. Next base: position 5,761 of record JAKBYW010000016.1, read on the forward strand.
GATTGACGGACACGATCTGCGGGATGTAAAACTCGAATCCCTCCGCGCCCAGATCGGGATCGTGTTGCAGGAGACAACTCTGTTCTCGGGCAGCATCCGCGACAATATCGCCTTCGGCAAACCCGAAGCCACAGATGATGAAATCTTCGCGGCGGCCAAAGCGGCGGCGGCTCACGACTTCATCACGTCCTTCCCCGAAGGGTATGAAACGCCCGTCGGCGAGCGCGGTACCACGCTGTCGGGTGGTCAGAAGCAAAGAGTCGCCATCGCGCGCGCGCTGCTGCTCAATCCGAGAATACTTATTTTGGATGACTCAACCTCCAGCGTGGACCTCGGCACCGAGGCCGTCATCCAAAGCGCGCTCGACAAGTTGATGAAGGGCCGCACTTCATTTGTGATCGCCCAGCGCATCAGCACCGTCATGAATGCCGACCAGATCATCGTGCTCGATAAGGGCAAGGTGGCCGCCATTGGCAAACATGCCGAACTGCTGGAAGAAAACGAAATTTACGCCGAGATTTACAGTTCCCAATTGCTCGACGATAAACAACACGCTTAGACTTTTAGATTGGAGAATTTACTATGATGGGTGGACCCGGCCGCCACAGCGGCTTTCTTAACCAGGAAACATCAAAACCCCAAAGCACGAGCGAAACGCTTGGCCGCTTGGCGAAGCATTTTGGCCCGTTCTGGCCGGCGTTACTGGCCGCCGTTGTGTTCGTCGTTATTTCGACATGGGCACAGGTAACCAATCCTGAACTGACCGGTGAATTGGTGGACTGTTACCTTTCCCCGGCAGTCGCGGCCAGCGGCTTTAATTTGCCGGGCGCTTCGAGCGCGGCCAGCCAGAGCGCATCCAGCTCGAACTGCTGGCTGGCGGCAGATAAACAACCCACTGGCATTACGCAGACCATAATTAAAAATGTCTTCGCATTGGGCAGCCTGGCTGCTCCCAAAACAGATGGCACTATTACCACTGACGAGCGTACCGCTGGTCTCGTGCGCATGATCCTGTTGATTATCGCGCTGTATGTGATGGGTGCCATTCTAATGGGCGCGACTTTCTTCTCAATGACCTGGGCCGGTCAGCACGTTCTGCGCGATTTGCGTACCGAAGTCTTTGAGCACCTGCACCGCCTGCCAATTGGTTACTATGCCGAACACGAAGCCGGTGATTTGATGAGCCGCATCACCAACGATACCGAGACCATCAATCAGGCCATCAGCTTTGCGTTGGTCAACGTAGCCAGCGGTTCGCTCCTGCTGGTCTGGATCGCGTACAACATGCTGACCCAGAACCTGCCGTTCGCATTGCTCAGCATGGCGGTCACGCCGATCATGATAATCGTCACGTTGTATTTTTCTGATCAGGCCCGCAAGGCATTTCGCAAGACCCGCACCGAGATGGGCTCGGTCAATGCCAGCCTGCAGGAAAGCATTTCGGCAGTGCGCGAGGCGCAGGCTTTCAATCGCGCCGAAGAGAATATTGACCAGTTCAACATCACCAACGCTGCCAACCGTGACGCCAACGTAAACGCCGTGGTCTTTACATCGGCGCTTTCTCCCGCGCTGGAAGCTTTGGGTTATGTGGCATTGGCAATTGTTGTTGGCGCGGGTGGTCTGGCCTTGCTCAATGGCGCAAACTTGTTCGGCACCGCCGTTTCACTCGGCCTGATCATCACCTTCCTGGCGTATGTCCAGCGCTTCAACCAACCCATCCAACAAATATCTGTGCTGTGGGGCAACATTCAGAGCGCAATCGCCGGCGCAGAACGCATCTTCGGCATCCTCGATGAAAAACCCGCCATCGTTGATGACCCGAACGCAAAAGAAATGACCGCCATCAACGGCAAAGTGGAATTCAAAAATGTGACCGCGGAATACAAGGAAGGCGAGCCTGTTTTGAAAGGCGTCAACTTCACAGCTCAACCCGGGCAAACCATTGCCCTCGTTGGTCCGACCGGTGCAGGCAAGACCACTATTATCAATCTCATCCCGCGCTTCTACGATGTGACTGCTGGCTCTATCCTAATCGATGGCACCGATGTACGTGATGTGACCGCCGAGAGTCTCCGCAAACAGATCGGCGTCGTGTTGCAGGACACCTTCCTGTTCAGCGCCACTGTGATGGAAAACATCCGCTTCGGTCAGCCAGGTGCCAGCGACGAGGAAGTTATCGCCGCCGCGCAACTCGCCCACGCGGACACGTTCATCGAACGCCTGCCCGAAAAATATCAGACCGTTCTCGGCGAACGCGGCTCGGGTCTTTCTCAGGGACAGCGGCAACTGCTTTCGATTGCCCGCGCCGCTTTGGCGGATCCTCGCATCCTGATCCTGGACGAGGCGACTTCATCCGTTGACACACGCACCGAGCGCCTGATCCAGAAGGCCTTGGAGAAATTGCTCAAGGGCCGTACCAGTTTTGTCGTCGCCCACCGTTTGAGCACCATCCGCAACGCCGACATGATCCTGGTGATCAACGATGGCGAGATCATCGAGCGCGGCAGGCATAACGAACTGCTTGAAGAAAAAGGTTTCTATTACAACCTGTATATGAGCCAGTTCAAGAAGCAGGAAGAGATCGAAGCGATCATAGCAATGTAAAGCGCATGTGTAATTTGTAAAAATATAAAAGTCCCCTGCCAAATTGGCAGGGGACTTTCCACTTGACGCCTTTCCTCTTTCCCCGTAAGATAAGCCCGCAAATAGAACATTCATTCACTACCCCACCCGACCTTCGGTCACCCTCCCCATTTTCTTTTGGAAAATGGGGAGGGTCGGGGAGGGGTCGAATCTTTGGAGTTTCCATGGAACTTGGTTTAGTTCGCAAAATAGATATTGACCACGAAATGCAGCAGGCGTATCTCGATTACGCCATGTCTGTCATCGTGGCGCGCGCGTTGCCAGACGCGCGCGATGGCCTCAAGCCTGTGCAACGCCGCATCTTGTATGCGATGTATGACATGGGCATTCGCGCAGACACGGCTTACAAAAAGTCCGCTCGTATCGTCGGCGAAGTTCTGGGCAAATATCACCCGCATGGCGACTCGGCTGTTTACGAAGCCATGGCGCGCATGGCGCAGGATTTCTCTTTACGCACATTGCTCGTGGATGGTCAGGGCAACTTCGGTTCGGTAGATGGCGATCCGCCTGCGGCCATGCGTTACACCGAAGCGCGTCTTACTTTGCCCGCCATAGAAATTCTCGCTGACTTAAATAAAAACACTGTTGACTTCACTGCCAACTTCGACGACACGCTCGAAGAGCCGAGTGTGCTTCCATCCGCGATTCCAAATTTATTGGTTAATGGCGCAATCGGAATTGCGGTCGGCATGGCAACATCCATCCCGCCGCACAATTTATCGGAAATAGTGGATGCCTGCGTTTACATGCTCGAGCGCTGGGAAAAGCTTGACGACATTGATGTTGACCAATTAATGGAATTCGTTCAAGGGCCGGATTTCCCGACCGGTGGCGTCATCATTCAGGAAAAAGGTGAAGAGGATATCGAGTCCGCTTACGGGTCCGGGCGCGGACGCGTGGTAGTTCAGGCCAAGGTCCATATCGAAGAGATGGAGCGCGGCAAGAGCCGCCTCATCGTCACCGAGTTGCCGTATCAAGTTAACAAATCTACACTGATCGAACGCATCGCCGAGTTGGCGCGCGATGGACACATCGAAGGCCTGTCTGACCTGCGCGATGAGTCTGATCGTCAGGGCATGCGCATCGTCATCGAGCTGACCAAGAACGCCGACCCCGAAGTCATCCTGCGCGATCTTTACAAACGCACGCCCATGCAGTCCACGTTCAGCATCAACCTGCTGGCACTGATCGTCGGTGAAGATGGACGCGGCGAGCCGCGCACGCTCACGCTCAAGCAGGCCCTGCGCGTCTATCTCGAACATCGCATCACCATCATCAAACGCCGCGCCGAATTTGATCTGGAAAAGGCCAAGGCACGCGCGCACATTCTCGAAGGATATTTGGTCGCGCTTAAAAATCTGGACGAAGTGATTCAGATCATCCGCAACGCGTCGGACGTTGAAACGGCGCGCGCTAAATTAATGAAGCGCTACAAGCTGACGGAGTTACAGGCCAACGCCATCCTCGAGATGCAACTGCGACGACTGGCCGCGCTCGAACGCAAAAAGATCGAGACTGAATACAAGGAAGTCAGTGGGTTGATAAAAGATTTAACCGACCTGTTGAAATCTGCCAAACGCATGCGCGCGGTTGTGTCTGATGAGTTGTTGCGCGTCAAGGCCGCGTATGGCGACCGCCGCCGCACGCAGATTGTGAATCTCAAGAAGGGCAAATCCTCCAAGATGCTGACCGCCACCGACATGATGACCGACCAGGTTGTGTGGGTCGGTGTGACGGCGGACGGCATTATTGCGCGCACGCACGATGACAAGGAACCCAAACATTCCGGAAACGACGCGGCGCGCTGGCTGGTGCGCGCTTCAACGACCGACACGTTGTATCTGGTTGCAGAGTCCGGCAGGGCCGCCGCGATTGCATTGCACGTTATCCCCGAAGCCGAAAAATTAAGCGAAGGCGCGCCGTTCTTCAAAGTCTCGCCGTTGCAGGATGGCGATGTGCTGGCGGCCATGTTCGCTTTGCCCTCCAGAAAATCGGAATTGCCCGAAGAGACCTGCGTGCTGACCGTCACACGTTACGGCATGATTAAGAAGAGTCTCATCACCGAATTGCCCGGCCCCTCCGCGCAGACGTTTGCACTGGCGAGAGTCAACGAAGGTGACCGGCTTGGCTGGGTCGGACTGACGAATGGCAAAAAAGAAATTTTGCTCGTCACCTCCGGCGGCATGGCGATCCGATTCGGCGAAGAGGATGTTCGCCCAATGGGGTTGGTGGCGGCTGGCGTGAACGGTATCAAATTGGACGACAAGGATGAAGTGGTCGGCGCGGAAATTTTCCCAGCCGAAGGCGAAGTATTTTTGCTGGCGAGCGATGGCAAAGCCAAGCGCGTTGACCAGAAGGAATTCCCAGCGCAGGGACGTTACGGCAAGGGCGTGCGCGTTTGGGACTTGCCCAAGAAAGTGACATTGGCTGGCGTAGTCTCAGGCAAACCGAATCACATGGCGACCATCTACTTGAGCAAGGGCGCGCCGAAGTCCACACGCTTGGACGCGGCGGCTGTCCGCAAGCGTGCTGCGACCAAGGGCGACTTGATCGTCGAGGTGAAACCCGGCGAGTCCGTTACTGGTCTGGCCGTCGGCTGGACAGTGGAAAGATATGTGAAGAAGGTTGTGATTGAAGAAGAAAAAGAAAAGAAGAAAGAAGCAAAACCCTCCGTAAAGCCAAAGAAGGTTTCAAAATCTGTGAAGAAGGTAAAGGCAAAATCTGTGACAAAGAAGAAGAAATAGATTAAACTAGGACAGCACTCAAGTTAGCTGTCCTAGTCTTTTGTGGGTAATAAGTGAGGTGTTACATGGATAATCCAAAACTATTTGTCTCTTATAGCTGGACATCGCCTGAACATGAAAAGTGGGTCTTACATTTAGCAACAGAGCTTAGAGAGAATGGAATTGATGTTGCTCTCGACAAGTGGGATTTGCGCGAAGGACAAGACGCAGATGCTTTTATGGAGAAGATGGTAACAGATTCAAATGTCAAGAAAGTAATAATGATTTGTGACAGAGCATATGCAGAAAAGGCAGATGCAAGAAAAGGGGGCGTTGGAACAGAGGCTCAGATTATCTCAAGAAAAATTTACGAAGCAACTGATCAGAATAAATTTGTAGCTATTGTTGAAGAAAGAGATGAACAAGGTAATCCTTATCTACCCACTTACTACCGATCGAGAATATATATTGACCTTAGTGACAACAATTTATATGCCAAGAATTATGAACAATTGTTACGATGGGTTTATGATAAACCATTGTACGAAAAACCCGAATTAGGGAAAACACCATCTTTTCTGGATGATAAAACATCTATCTCGCTAGGTACAACAACTATTTTCCAAAGAGTTATTAGCGCGGTTAAAAACGGAGAAGATTATGCCCAAGGTGCGCTAGAAGACTATTTTGAAATTTTCTCATCCAATCTTGAAAAATTTAGGATAAGAAGAGAAGATAACGATAAGCGCGAGTTTGATGATTTGGTGACTGATGGTGTGGATCAATTTAGACCATATCGCGATGAAGCAGTTGAGGTATTTCAAACGGTAGCGCAATATAGTCAAAATGAACGAACCTATGGCCAGCTACACAAATTCTTTGAAAGAATAGCCCCCTATACTTACAAACCTGCTGGGGTTACAAGTTGGAGAACTTCAGATTTCGATAATTTCAAATTTATTATCCATGAGCTATTTCTTTATTGCATTGCTGCCCTTATAAAGCATGAATCTTTTGACGGTGTTGCTTATTTACTTAATCACTTATATTATATTGAAGATGATTCAAGAAGGGAAAGCATGTTTAGGTTTCCAATGTTTTGTTTATATGCAGAATCACTAAAATATCGTAATGAAAGACTCCAAAAGAGGAGGTTATCACTTCAAGCCGATATTTTAAAAGAACGTTCTAATGTCTTAGGAATTACATTCAACCAAATAATGCAAGCGGATTTTCTTTTGTTCATACGAAGTTCTTTTGACAATCTTCGCTATACAAACAATTTAGTTGACAGGATTTGGTGGCCCATGACCATGGTTTATGCAGAATACCATTTCAACCCTTTTGAAGTTTTCTCGCGAGCACAGGAAAAACAATTTTTTAATCGCCTTAAAGTCGTATTTGAAATTGAAGGAAAAGAGCAAATAGATGAATTGGTGGCAGGATTTAGAGCAGGTAAATTACGCTTACCAAGCTTTGGCGGTTGGGCAGATTTTGATCCAGTAAGTTTAATGAATTACGAAAAACTTGCGACGGTTTAATTCCCACCAGGAATCACAGCATCAGGTGTTTCACATACTTTCATCAGCGCTTCAACGTATGGTGTAAAATCGAGCGCGTCGTGGTCGGTGGGCAGGTCGTCGAGAATGTAAGTCTTGGTGTCAGGCACGGTGTTTCCTCCTGCGCCTTTATTTTATACCCAAAATACTCTTGGGGG